>DATCTA010000257.1:0-8640 GCA_036568165.1 Sulfurovum sp. | reverse complement strand
CCACTCTTCATAAAGAGATCCTGCAAGAAGAGGTCACGGTTGAGAACCTGCTCAAAGAGTACTATAATACAGACCGTAGTATCTTTGCGCAAAAAGCAGCTGAATTAAAAACCTATCTTTCGCATGGCAGTTCTGAAAATGTAGCAAAGATCATTATGGAGCCATCATGTTAGTACATATCTGTTGTTCTGTAGACAGCCACTATTTCTTGAAAAAACTGCAAGATGAGTATCCCCAGGAAAAACTGACAGGATTCTTCTATGACCCCAACATCCATCCTTACTCTGAATACTACTTACGCCTACTGGATGTGAGACGAAGCTGTAAGATGCTAGGTGTTGATCTTATAGAGGGTGAGTATGACGTAGAGAACTGGCTTGAAGCTGTACGAGGATTGGAACATGAACCAGAAAAAGGCTCACGCTGCAGTGTATGCTTTGACAGACGTTTTGAAGTAACAGCAAGAACGGCAAGTCAAATGGGTGAAAATACTTTTACTTCCACCCTACTGACGAGTCCCAAAAAGTCACTCAAACAGCTTAAAGCTGCCGGTGATGCATTGGCACAGCGTGAAGGGATCAGATTCATTGCTCCTGATTATAGAAAAGCTTCAGGAACACAGGAACAAAACATTCTGGCAAAAGAGGATTCACTGTACCGTCAGGATTACTGCGGATGTATGTTCGGTCTGACTATACAGCGTGACCAACAGGAAAAACTCGCTGATGAACTCTTTGTTCCACTCTCCCAGCAGATACAGCCTGAATCCATAGAGGATCGTATCCAGATGTATGAAAAACGCTGGGAATTGGAAGAAGAAGACAGACCATACAAGATCATCAAACAACGTTTTTTGAACTGGCGTTTAACCATGGGGCTGCTTCGTGTACGCAAAGAGACAGTACCAGCACACTTTTTGCCCTATTCTACACTCAAAGGCGAATACACACGAGGTAAGATCGAGTATAACATCGATAAAGTACATTATATGAATCGGGATGAAGTACGATTCATCACTCTTGAATGCTATAATGAACTTACAAACAGTAATTATGGATCAGTTACAGAACTCATATACTCTCCACCGGCTTTCAGTGAAGAGGTAGAATTGCGCACAAAACTTGGCATCACACCTTATGATCTTTCCGCTATATTGGTCGTTGAAGGGATACCTACAAATAAAATTGAGATCATTTGTCAAAGTAAAGTCTACAGTGATGTAAAAGAGGTATTGATCGAACTATAAACCGTTTTTTACCATTATTTGGATAAAATAAGAGAATTTTCAAATAAGGGTTTTTTATGCTTTATAACGTTGTAGACATACAAAAAATATTACCGCACAGGTATCCGTTCCTTCTCGTGGACAGAATTACGGAGCTGACTCCTGGAGAGTATATAGAGGGTTATAAAAACGTTTCTATCTCTGAGCCTGTCTTTGAGGGACATTTCCCTGGACATCCTATCTATCCTGGTGTAATGATTATCGAAGGAATGGCACAGGCCGGCGGTGTATTGGCTTTTAAAAGTATGGATGAAGAAACTCAGGGGCAAATTGCTGATAAAGTAGTTTACTTCATGAGTATAGATAAAGCAAAATTCCGTGCGCCGGTAACACCGGGTGACCAGCTTGTATACAAGATCGATGTGATCAAACACAAAGGTGCTGTATGGCAACTTGATGCAAAAGCATTTGTTGATGACAAGATCGTTGCGCAAGCTGAACTAAAAGCTATGATCGTAGATAAATAAGGCTCATCCATGTCTTTAATACATGCTTCTGCAGTGATAGAAAATGGTGCTGTTTTAGGAGACAATGTCTCTGTGGGACCATTTGCCTATATCGGTCCGAATGTTAAGATCGGTGATAATACTACTATTGCATCACATGCAGTTGTCGAAGGTCACACTACTATCGGTAAAAACAACCGTATTTTTCCGCATGCTGCCATAGGAACCATACCTCAGGATTTGAAATTTGAAGGTGAACACGTAGAACTTATCATAGGTGACAACAATACTATCAGAGAGTTCACGCTTTTCAATCCGGGTACCAAAGGCGGAGGTTCGATCACCAGAGTGGGTAACGGAAACCTCTTCATGGGTTATGTGCACTTGGGTCATGATGTGATCATCGGTAATAACTGTATCCTTGCAAACGGTGTTACACTCGCAGGTCATGTTGAATTGGGCAATCATGTCGTTATCGGTGGTCTGACACCGGTCCACCAGTTTGTTCGCATAGGTGATTTCGCGATGATAGGCGGTGCAAGTGCATTGTCTCAGGATGTACCTCCTTTCTGCCTTGCTGAAGGTAACCGAGCCTATTTGAGAGGACTCAATCTTACAGGTCTGAGAAGAGCGATGGAAAGAGATGATATCAATGCCCTTAAATCAGCCTATAGAAAACTTTTTGAAGAAGGCAGACCTCTACAAGAAGTAGCTGAGAGTTTATTGGAAGATACGGATTCTCCAAAAGTAAAACAACTCTGTGAGTTTATCATGAACTCTAAAAGAGGTATCCCATTTACAAGAAAAACAAACGAGGATAATAAATGACAATCAAAGAATGTAGTTTTTGCCAAGCACAAGAGAGTCAAGAAAACCCACTTATCGCTGGTGATAGTGCCTATATCTGTTCAAACTGTGTAGTCTCGGCTTACAAGATCCTTTTTGGTGATGAGGAACAGGATGATATGCAGACAGATTATGAAGCTAAAACACTCTATACGCCAAAAGAGATGAATAGCATACTTGATGATTATGTCATTGGTCAAGAAAAAGCCAAAAAAACGCTTTCTGTTGCAGTATATAATCATTATAAACGTATTTTTAAAGACAGTGTTGATGATGATACGCAGATCGCCAAATCAAACGTACTTCTTATCGGTCCGACAGGATCAGGTAAAACACTTTTGGCACAAACCATAGCAAGATTTTTAAATGTGCCTATTGCCATTGCAGATGCGACAAATCTAACAGAAGCAGGATATGTCGGTGAGGATGTTGAAAACATTCTTACAAAACTCTATATGGCTGCAGATGGTGATCCTAGACGCGCAGAACAAGGGATTGTATTTATCGATGAAATAGATAAAATAGCAAGAATGGGTGAAAACCGTTCAATCACACGTGATGTGTCCGGAGAAGGTGTACAACAGGCCCTGCTTAAGCTTATCGAAGGTTCTGTAGTAAACATCCCTCCTAAAGGCGGACGTAAACACCCTAACCAGGACTTCATCCAGATAGATACGTCAAATATTCTCTTTATCTGTGGCGGTGCATTTGACGGTTTGAACGATATACTGAAAAGAAGACTCGGAGCAAACACGCTTGGTTTTGGTCAAGAAAAACGATCCAAGAAGGATGAAGAGAACCTTCTTCATATGATAGAAGCCGATGACCTTGTATCGTATGGGCTTATCCCTGAACTCATCGGACGTCTTCATGTGTTAGCTACACTTGGTGAAATTTCACAGGAAGATATGGTACGTATCTTGATAGAACCTAAAAATTCTCTTATCAAACAGTATCAAAAGCTTTTTGACATAGATGATGTAAAACTAACGTTTGAAGATGATGCACTTGCACTTATCGCAAAGAAAGCAATAGAAAGAAAAACCGGTGCGAGAGGTTTACGTTCTATACTTGAAGAGATCTTATTGGATATCATGTACGAGTTACCTGAACTGGGCGGATATGAAGTAGTTATCACACATGATGTAGTCCAATCAGGGGCTAAACCCTTGTATATCAAAGATAAAAAAACAGCGTAACATAGTTATAAAAAAGGAAATATGAATGTTTAAAAAATTATTAGGGTTGTTTTCCAACGACTTGGCTATCGACTTGGGAACAGCAAATACACTTGTACTCGTCAAAGGTCAAGGTATAAGTATCAATGAACCGTCTGTAGTTGCTATACAGTATGACAAACATGGTAGAGAACGTATACTTGCCGTAGGTCAGGAAGCAAAAGACATGGTGGGTAAAACACCGGGGAACATTAAAGCTATCCGTCCTATGAAAGACGGTGTTATCGCTGACTTTGAAGTAACAGAGATGATGATCCGATACTTTATCGAAAAGGCACACAAAAGAAAAGGCTTTTTCTCGCCTCGTATCATTATCTGTGTACCTTATGGACTCACTCAGGTTGAAAGACGTGCGGTAAAAGACTCAGCAGAAAATGCAGGTGCAAGATATGTCTACCTGATAGAAGAGCCAATGGCAGCAGCTATCGGTGCAGGTATCCCTGTAAAGGACCCGAATGGAAACCTTGTGGTAGATATTGGTGGTGGTACAACAGAGATCGGTGTAACCTCGCTTGGCGGTCTTGTTATCTCAAAATCGATCCGTGTGGCGGGTGACAATCTAGATCAAGCTATCGTGGACTACATCAAAAAGAACTTCAACCTCCTTATCGGTGATCGTGTTGCCGAAGAGCTTAAAATAAAGATCGGTACTGCTATCCCTCTTAATGAAGAGTTGACTACAACTGTAAGAGGTAGAGATCAGGTGGAAGGAAGTTTGGCTTCTATCGAGATCACATCTGAGCATATAAGAGCAGCCATGAAAGATTCTCTCGAAGAGATAGCTGAAGCACTTAAAGATGTTTTAGAGCAGACACCACCTGAACTTGCTGGTGATATCGTAGAAAACGGCATCGTCCTCACTGGTGGTGGTGCTCTTATCAGAGGGTTGGATAAATATCTTTCAGATATAGTAAAACTCCCTGTTTTTGTTGCTGAAGAGCCCCTTCTTGCTGTTGCAAAAGGTACAGGTATCGCACTGGATGAATTAGACCTACTTCAGCAAACTGCATATGAAGACTAGACTTGTTATCATCGCCATACTGTTACTGATACTGACAGTACTACTATCAAGAAACGAGGATCGTATCTCAGATATGTTCCTCAATATTATTAATCCCCTAAAACAAAAATACATAAATTTTACACAAAACTTAGAAGATAAAAGTCAAAGCTATATCTATCAAAAAGAGTCTATTGAAAAACTAAGCATGGAAAATCGTATCTTGCGTAAACGACTGCTTAAACAGATCCACTATATTGAGCAGGTAAGGAACATATATGATGTACTGCCGCAACTCAGTCAGCTTCCGGTCGATAACATCTCCATCACTGAGACCATATCCTATGTACAACTCAATAGTTTTTCACAGATAATGCTAACCAGACCAAAAGGTCTTATAAAAAATAAACTCTATGGACTTATACAGGGTAATGTTGTTGCAGGTACAGCTCAAGTACGCAATAGTCAACTTTATGGCTACCTCACTTCAGATAAAAAATGCCGCTTTTCTGTTTTCATAGGTGAAACAGAGGCACCTGGAATTGCACTGGGTAATGCTGAAAATGAAATGATCGTCAAGTTCATTCCAAAATGGCACAATATTAAAGAAGGTGATCAAGTTGTAACTTCAGGCTTGGATGGCATCTTTTTTACCGGTATTCCTGTAGGTCAGGTAACTAAAGTGGAAGTTCAAAGTGCTTATACGGTTGCTTACATCAAAACCTATGCTGATATTTTCCATCCAAAAACCTTTTTTCTTATCAATGATGCAAGAGCAACACTTGTGGAAGGTTATGACTCAAACGGTACAAAATTTGTAAAAACCTATAGTACACCTGACATCCATGCAGAGACAAATCTATCTGTGGAACAGAACCAAACTGCTGTAGCTTTAGAAGATGCCGGCTTGAGCACTCCTGTCATATCAAGTATACCAAGCCGTATCGACCAGACACAAGAAGAGATAATCGAACCTGTGACACCTGATGAAACAGTAGATACAACAAAGAAAGTCAATAAACCTAAGCGGAATTTTGAATCCACTAGTTTAGACCTTTTCTAAAACCTTAAATTTGCCCTTTTTAAGGGCTTTTTGTATCTCTTTTCTGTATAATATTAAACTAAAAATCAAGGGTATTTCTCCATGCCAAAACGCACTGACATCAACACAATATTACTTATCGGTTCAGGTCCTATCGTTATAGGTCAAGCTTGTGAATTTGACTATTCTGGTACACAGGCGGCTAAAACACTCAAAGAGCTGGGATATAGAGTGGTTCTCATCAACTCTAACCCTGCTACGATCATGACAGACCCTGAATTCGCGGACCGTACGTATGTTGAACCGATCACTCCCGAGGTCATTGATAGAATAATCAAAAAAGAAAATGTTGATGCGATCCTGCCTACAATGGGTGGTCAAACTGCGCTTAACGTTGCGATGGATATGCATGAAGCGGGCATGCTCAAGGGTGTTAAGTTTCTTGGAGCGAACCCTGAAGCCATCAAAAAAGGTGAAGATAGACATCTTTTCAATGAAGCAATGATCAAAATCGGTATGGATCTTCCAAAAAGCGCCAATGCCTACAGTGTTGATGAAGCGATCAAAGTAGCAAAAGAAATCGGCTTTCCTGTGATCAGCAGGGCTTCTTTCACACTTGCAGGCGGCGGTTCGGGTGTAGCATACAATATGGAAGAATTCAAGGCATTGGCTGAAGCAGGTTTAGATGCAAGTCCGATCAACGAGATCGAGATCATGGAATCGATGCTTGGGTGGAAAGAGTATGAGATGGAGGTTATCAGAGATCATAAAGATAACTGTATCATCGTATGTTCAATTGAAAACTTTGATCCTATGGGAGTACATACCGGTGACTCGATCACTATAGCCCCTGCTCTAACGCTTACCGATAAAGAGTTCCAAAATATGAGAGATGCCTCTTTCAAGATCTTACGTGAGGTTGGTGTCGATACAGGTGGATCGAACGTTCAGTTCTCCATCAATCCTGATACTGGAAGAATGATCGTTATTGAAATGAACCCGAGAGTAAGCCGTTCGTCTGCCCTTGCATCTAAAGCAACGGGGTATCCTATCGCAAAAGTGGCAACCCTCTTGGCAGTTGGATTTACACTCGACGAGATCACCAACGATATTACAGGAACACCGGCAAGTTTTGAACCGGTTATCGATTATGTCGTGACTAAACTTCCTAGATTTACTTTTGAAAAATTCCCTCTGGCCGACTCTACACTCACAACCTCGATGAAGTCTGTCGGTGAAGCGATGAGTATAGGTAGAACATTCAAAGAATCTTTCCAGAAAGCACTTTGTTCTCTTGAGACAGGACTGATTGGCTTCAACCCGATTAAATGTGACGGAGAAGAGCTTGTTAGAGAGATCAGACGTCCGAATGAAAACCGTATGCTTTATGTGTTTGAAGGACTCAGACGCGGTATGAGCGTTGATGCGATCTTCGATCTTTGTAAGATCGACAGATGGTACCTATATCAGCTTGAAGAGCTTGCACAGCGTGAAAAAGAGATGGACATCGCCCTGCTTTCTGATCCAGAACGCCTTAGACAAGTAAAAAGCGAAGGATTCTCTGACGCTATGATCGCTGAAGTGATCAATAAAAAAGAAGGGCTCAACCTTACAGAAAATGACATCTATAATGCAAGAGAAAAGAACGGTGTTATGCTTGAATATAATGAAGTGGATACATGTGCTGCGGAATTTAAAGCACTTACACCATATCTTTACTCTACAACAAACATCACCAAGCTTCCTAAACAGGAACTGCCTGAATCAAAAGAGAAAAAGGTGCTTGTTATCGGTGGCGGACCAAACCGTATCGGTCAAGGTATAGAGTTTGACTACTGTTGTGTTCACGCCTCATTTGCCATCGAAGATATGGGTATGAAATCTATCATGTACAACTGTAACCCTGAAACGGTTTCAACGGATTATGATACTTCGGATGTACTCTATTTTGAACCGATCGATTTTGAACATGTAAGAAACGTTATCGAGGTGGAAAAACCAGATGGTGTCATCGTACACTTTGGTGGTCAAACACCTTTGAAATTGGCTAAAAACCTTACAGCTATCGGTGCAAATATTTCTGGAACAACTGCGAAAGTCATTGACCTTGCTGAAGACAGGGAACAATTCTCCACCTTTATCAACGAACTGGGACTTAAACAGCCTGACAACGGTACTGCATTTGCAAAAGATGAAGCAATGGCTATTGCAAACCGCATCGGTTATCCTGTACTTGTTCGCCCTAGTTTCGTACTTGGTGGTCGCGGTATGCGTACCGTCTATTCAGATGCAGAGCTTAGAGAATATATGGATGAAGCTGTAAGCGTCTCAAACGATGCACCTGTACTTATCGATAAATTCCTAGACAGTGCAGTTGAGCTTGATGTAGATGCGATCTGTGACGGAAAAGATGTTTACATCGGATCTATCATGCAGCATATCGAAGAGGCAGGTATACATTCAGGTGATTCTGCATGTTCTCTTCCTCCTGTATCTATCTCAGATGAACTTCAGGAGAAAGTAAAAGAACAAACAGCACAAATCGCACTGGGACTTGGTGTAGTTGGACTCATGAATATCCAATATGCTATCCATAAAGGTGAGATATACCTGATCGAAGTGAATCCAAGAGCTTCAAGAACCGTTCCATTCGTATCAAAGGCTACTGGTGTTCCTTTGGCTAAAGTAGCAACAAGAGTTATGCTTCAGGGTGACCTTAGAGAAGCACTCAAATTCTACGATACTTTTGGAGTAGTCAATTTTGATAAAGAGATCATGGAACC
>DATCTA010000256.1:0-8824 GCA_036568165.1 Sulfurovum sp. | reverse complement strand
TTTTAAGGCAGTTGACACAGACTCGACCACTATTTTTTTGTAAAATTCCGATGGTCAGACAATCTTTTGGTGAGAGGCCTTTAAACATACTGCCTTCATGTCGTTCTGAATGTCCAAATTGCATATTATTTAATTGGACTCCGTCATTTCGGCCGTAAAATTCTCCTGTGTCAAATCGATACTTCAAAAAGTGAAGCCAGTTTTTTGCACTTTTTTTTAGATCAGGGTAATCATAAAACTCTTGGTTAACAATCAAACCGGGTTGAAATATTAATTGATGTTTTTCCGACATATTGACGACTCTTATATGTAAAAATGTTTTTTTAGTATACATAAATTTTCGGAAAATGGCTAGACACGTATCAAAAAACTTACTATACTATAAACAGATGGTCATGATTATGAAGTGTTAACTGGAAGTGCCATTATGGCTTTTAGTTCAAATTTGTAAAAATAAAAGGATAGAGACTATGAAAATCGTAAATATTAAAAATATACTTATTGCAGTTTCAATAGGGCTTTTGTCAACCGCTTTTGTGAGCGCAAAAGAAATAAATGCAATCCCTTATTCGCTTGAAGAGTGGAAAGGCGTTCAGGGAAAGACCTTGGCAGATTCGAAACCTTATTTTGTTGGTCCGAAGAAGGCACCCAAAGATTCACCTAACGTGTTGATCATTATGCTTGATGATGCCGGATATTCCAATGCCAGTTCTTATGGGGGAGCGATCAAAACACCATCATTTGACCGTATTGGTCAGGAAGGTATCCGGTATACACATATGACTGTTTCAGCTGTATGTTCACCGACACGTGGTTCACTCCTCACAGGGCACAATATACATACGATTGGTACAGGAATTATTTCAGAATTCTCTTCAGGATACCCTGGTTACAATTCCCAGTTAGACTACAGCACCCCATCTATTGCCAGAATTCTCAAGGACAATGGATATGCGACTGCAGCCTTTGGCAAATGGCACAATACACCGATGGAAGAAGCATCACCAGTAGGTCCGTTTCAGGCCTGGCCGACCGGTATGTGGGGGTTTGAATACTTTTATGGTTTCCTAGGTGGAGAAACCAATCAGTTCTACCCGTTATTGTATGAGAATAACACACCTATTGATACACCTAAAACCAATGCTGACGGTTCCAAATATCATTTTTCACATGACATGGCAGACAAAGCTATAAAATGGCTGGATAACTGGAAAGGTCTTCGTGATGATCCGTTCTTTATGTACTATGCTCCAGGCGCTATTCACGCACCGTTACAAGTACCGGATGAGTGGAGAGATAAGTACAAAGGAAAGTTCAACCAGGGCTGGGATGAGTACCGTAAAGAGGTACTCGCACGTCAAAAGAAGTTGGGTCTTTTCCCTGAGAAAACTGAACTAGTAAAACGTCCAGAAAGTATCCCTGCATGGGATTCATACAGTGATGAAGGACGTGCTTACCTTTCTCGTCAGATGGAGATCAATGCCGCATTTATGGAACATGTTGATTTCCATATCGGAAGGGTAATAGATCATTTGGAAAAAATAGGCGAATTGGATAACACCCTGGTCATTTATCTGACTGCTGATAATGGCGCAACAGCTGAGGGAACGCCAACAGGTACAATATCAGAACTTTTGATGCAAAACGGGTTTCCTCCGCTTACCATGGATCAACAACTTGAGTTGCTTGAAAAACATGGTGGTATAGAGGAGTGGGGTGGTCCTCATTTGATGAATCACTATTCCGTTGCATGGGCCTGGGCATCATCAACGCCATTCCAGTGGACTAAACAAGTGGCTTCACATTTTGGTGGAACTGTTGCTGCAACTGCTGTACGCTATCCAAAGATGATCAAGGCAAATGGAGAATGGCGAAGACAATTCCAGAACGTTACAGATATTTATCCAACTATTCTTGAAGTGACTGGAGTCACTAAGCCTGATTATGTAAATGGACAAAAAGTGATTGAGCATCCAGGAAAATCACTAGTATATGCATGGGATAAACCAGATGCTGAGACCAATCACCCTACACAGTATTTTGAGATGACAGGATATCTTGGTATTTATCATGAAGGTTGGAGTCTGGCAGGTGTACCTTATAGAATTCCTTGGTCGAGTGATCCTAGTGCCTTAGCAAAGTTTGATCCTCTCAATACCAAATGGGAACTCTACAATATTGATGAGGATCCGGCACAGTCAGTTAATTTGGCTGATAAATATCCAAAAAAGGTCAAGGAACTTGAAACACTTTTCTGGAAGGAAGCCGAGAAGTATAATGTATTTCCTGTGGGAGGGTCAATGGGACGAGTATTGCAGCCTGAGTCCAATCCTCAGGGTGTAGCAAAAAAACATTGGGAACTCACTACTAATGTTTATCGGGTCCCTGATCTGGCGGGACCAAATATGAGATCGACCAACTATGAAGTGAATGCTTATATCACTGCAGATGAAACAACTGAAGGTGTGATCTATGCACTCGGAGAGCATATGGGGGGTCAAGTTCTGTTTATAAAGGATGGAAAACTACGTTACAGCTATTCTACTTTAGGCATGTATTGGCATGATTTTGAAGGTGTGAAAATTCCTCATGGGGAGCTTAAGATCACTATGAAACATACGATGAAAGAGGCTAAATTAAATGGTCCTTCAAAGGTTGAATTCTTTATCAATGATAAGAAAGTAGGAGAGATGGATATCAAAGCGACTGTAAGCATAGCATACTCGGCGCATGAAACCTTCGATGTAGGTAGAGATGAAGGATTGGCTGTCAACCGTGAGTATGAAGATAAAGGTAAATTCATGTTTACTCCTGGTCAATTGCATAAAGTTGTGGTCGATATAGAGTAAATAAGAAGTATTGGATGGTAAATGGACGGAACCAAAGATTGTTCGAGTAAAATAAAACTAAATAAAGGATAATGAAGGTCGAAAATAATCATGACAATAAACAAGATAGTTTTAACTCCACTTTTCATCCTCTCACCTCTGGCTGCTGATAGCAATGAAACAGCAGTCAGTAAATATAATGAACAATACTAGGGGGCCGTAGTTGTATATAGGTCGGGAACTATTCCTTATATGACCGAAGATAGTGTCGTAAGTACTCTCGTTCCTATGTTGTTTTTTGAAATTGATTCAGGTCTTGCTTATTTAAATGACTTTTGAGGCAATTTGGCAATTTTTATACTCCGGTGAGAGTAAGTACTATTTTTCTGGAACTACCATTATCCCTGTGTTCTGCCAGGTAGATACCTTGCCAAATGCCAAGATTCATCTTTCCATTAGTAATAGGTATCGTCAATGAATTTCCGATCATAGATGCTTTGATATGTGCAGGCATATCATCGGAACCTTCATAGGTATGGATATAGTAGGGTTTGCCATCAGCGATATCGGTAAAAAAGTTCTCCATATCCTCACGCACCGTCGGATCGGCATTTTCATTGATACTAAGTGAAGCGCTGGTATGTTTGATAAACAGATGTAGTAGGCCTATCTTTACCGATGGCATTCGAAGCAGGGCTTGTTCTATCTCATGCGTGATGAGATGAAACCCCCTTGATCTAGGTGAAAGTGTAATGGTCTCTTGATATATGGTCATACCAAAGTATACTATGATTTATCGTAAGAATTTATTTTAAAATGAGTGATACCGTCTTTTCTTTCTTTTCACGTAGATACCTCAGTTTGATGCTGTCGCCAATACTGTAGTTGTCCAAAGTACTGAGTAGTGTGCTGATATCATCTATCTCGTGACCATCAATACCAAGAATGATA
Organism: Sulfurovum sp.; assembly: GCA_036568165.1. Taxonomy (GTDB): domain Bacteria; phylum Campylobacterota; class Campylobacteria; order Campylobacterales; family Sulfurovaceae; genus Sulfurovum. The sequence goes on along the minus strand of DATCTA010000256.1, from coordinate 5,045 downwards.
TCGCCGGGTATCAGATGTGTACTGTCCATTATCTTGACCCCTCTTAGACCTGCAGCTTCAGCTGCAGAATCCTGATGTACTCCTATGACGGCAACACCCTTGATGCCGTTGCGTTCAGTGATACGTTTGTTGAGTTCATTGTCTATGGTGATGCCCAGCTTTGGCCTTTCATATTTTCCATGAGCAATGAGTTGCGGAACGATGCGGTTGATTGTGTCTACCGGAACGGCAAATCCTATACCTGCATAGGCACCTGAAGGACTGTAGATCGCTGTATTGATACCGACAACACGTCCGGCACTGTCAAGCAGGGGACCGCCCGAATTTCCTGGATTGATCGCTGCATCTGTTTGAACAAGTCCTTTGATCTGAGAACCGTTGTCATTGAAGATGCTTCTATCTAGGGCAGAGACGATACCTGTTGTAAGTGTCTGGTCCAAACCAAAGGGATTTCCTATCGCGTACATCATCTGTCCGACTTTAAGATCATGGCTGGTTCCTATGGGCAGTGGGGAAGGCATATCAGGTACGATAGGCATGCGCAGCACAGCGATGTCATGGTCGGCACTTGCTCCGACCAATACGGCATTGAAGGTGCGGTGGTCACTGAGGCCTATGCGGATTTCTGAAGCACCTTGCAAGACATGATAATTGGTGATGATATGTCCATGTTTATCCCAGATAAATCCTGAACCTGTACCCCTTGGAATACGGGTTATGTCCCTTGTCCATAAGTTGACCATCTCAGTAAGTGTAGTGATATAGACGACTGAGGGACTGGCTTTACGGAAGAGTTCAATATTGGTCTTTTCGATATCGGTGAGTTCTCCTCTGGCAGTCACAACTTGTGGTTTTACAGTCGATTTTATCAGATAGTTCTCAAAATATGGAATCAAATAAAGGATGATACCGATAGCTATGATGATCCAAAAAAAGATGCGTATATCACGTAAGAAGTTATGAAAACTGGACATGTTTGATCTACTTTCACTTACTTTTTTTTGATTATAGTGCAGAAGGGTAAATCATAAGTTACTGATCATTTTAAACTTTTAAGATGTACTTGCAGTGCTTTATATTATAATTTTTTTATCTTCATACTTTAAAAGGACAAGGAATGTTAGAAGAGTTTAAAAAGTTTCTCATCAAAGGGAACATGGTAGATATGGCAGTAGGTTTCATCTTCGGAGGTGCTTTCGCAACGGTGGTCAAATCAATGGTGGCCAACGTCGTGATGCCTCCTGTAGGATTGCTTCTTGGGCAGGTTGATTTTTCCCAGCTATTTATAGCACTTGACGGAAACAGTTATGAAAATATGGCAGCTTTAGATAAAGCAGGTGCACCGGCGATCAAATATGGTATGTTCATCAATGACGTGATCTCTTTTGTAATATTGGGTTTTGTTGTGTTCATGTTCATAAAAGCCTACAATAGACTTAAAGAGCCTGAAGAGACTCCTGCAGCGACAACAAAAACATGCAGCGAATGTGCTATGGAGATCCCTGTAGCTGCCAAAAAATGCGGACACTGCGGGAATACAGACGTTTAGAACTATATATGCGAAATATATTATTTATATACATACTTGTACAGACATTTATCTTTGCTTCTGTTCCGGATGAGCGTTTGGTAGACTACCAGAAGCGATACAGCCTGTGTAATGGTAAAACAGATATTCAGATATCTCATTGTCTCTTAAATGGTAATTTAAACTTCTCAAGATTAAGAGGAGATACATACGCCTATAGAAAGATAAGCAGAAGCCAAATAGAAAAAGCGGCTCGCAATGGTAATATCTATGATTTTACTATGAGTCATCTCCCAAAGACCAAAAGATATACCCACCTGAAAAAATATCTGGATCATTTATATGCTGTCAGAAAAAAATACACACCACCAGAGTTTAAAGGTGATGATGCTGAAGATATCATAAGAATGAAAAAAGTATTCAATCTGCTGAAGTTAGCAAATTTAAGAGAGAATTCGGACTATACGAGCAAGTTCGAGGCGGCGGTTCTGGAATATCAAAGAAGACACGGCTTGGAAGTAGATGGAAAGATAGGTCCGGATACAAAAAGGCATTTAAAAACCCCTATATCAGCTATCATTACGAAGATCAAAAAGAATTTGGTATGGGAAAGCATTTCCAGCCCAAAAGGTTCAAATTATATTTTAGTCAATATCCCTGAATTTAGAATGCATTATTATGACTATGGTGAACCGGTGTTAAATATGAAGATCGTAGTCGGGAAAACAATAATGAGGACTCCTATATTTAATCAAAAAATGCAATATATAGTCAAAAACCCAAGATGGAATGTACCTCCATCGATCTATGCTAAAGAGTATGCCCACAAGTCAGCGGCTTATTTGCAAAAAGAGGGTTTTGCCTATAACAGTGAAGGGAAACTCTATCAGAAAGAAGGTCCGGATAACGCTTTGGGTCTAGTGAAGTTTTTATTTCCTAACCGATATAACGTCTATATGCATGACACTCCGGCAAAATCACTTTTTAACAGAAGAGTAAGAGCCTTTTCTCATGGCTGTATACGATTGGAGAAACCATTAGAACTTTTAAATGAGTTGGGATATGAATACGATACAGATAAAAACAAATGGGTCCCATTAGAGAGACAGATCCCTGTTTATGTTGAATATCATACCGTTTGGGTGGATGATAACGGTCTTGTACAATTCAGAGATGATATCTATGGTTATGAGAGAAAACTGTTCAATTAGTTTTTTCTTTTCAAACCACCCACCCATGCCAATTTTCTATAAAGTTTGCCAATATCTCATACCCTTTGTCTCTTGGATGCGCACCATCATTTAGTGCAATTTCCTCTCTCCAGATCGGATCATGATAGAGTTTGCTGAAAATGGAGAGATAGGGGATATCTAACGATTTGCACAGCTCTTTATATTTGTGATCGAGTTCTTTGATCCTTTTGTTGTGCTCTGTATTATCAACGGGAGGCATACCGATCATGATGACATCATATTTCTTTGAAGCATTCAAGAGGATATTTTTAGCATTTTCTGTACTTTTTTCCAAAGATACTCTTCTTACTCCGTTTTCGATGACTGTATCATTGACACCAAATGAGAAAACAACTTTGTTCTGCGATGTTTCTGGCAATCTTGCCTGACACTCTGATTCCCATCTTTTTAATATATCTTCGGACGTTTCTCTTCTGACACCAAGATTATAATGTGTGATATCAAGATCCTTCTTTTGAGAACTAGTACTCAGTCTTCCTGCCCATCCAAGCTTGCTCGGATCTCCTGTACCATTCACAAAAGAGTCCCCCACATAACATATACGCATATCTCTCATCTTTTGCCTTTACTCTTCATTCTAAAAAGTATATCAAAAACATTGATGATAGTTTAGGTATAAATCTTGGAGAGTTACATGTTTGTTACAATTAATGAATCATAAAAACATTTTTAAATCAATAATTTTGATTTAAACCAAATCAACCATAAGATAAAAACCTATAAAATAAAGTATAAATCAAAAAATGGGGGGGGAGAAGTTTTGATACAAAGATCGAGAGTTTATCTGGTAGCATTAATGACAGCATTGATGATCGTAGGTTGTGGAGGTGGAGGTTCTTCCGCTGGAAGTACAGTGATCACGGACTCGGGGGATGAAGACACTGTAAAACCGGTGATCACGGTTTCAGGTGGTACATCATCGATGACGGTAGGCGGAACATATACTGCTCCAACTGTTACTGCAGTTGATAATGTTGACGGAGATATCAGTGCTTTTATTATTGAAGGTGGAGATATTGTTGATCCAGATACCGTAGGTATTTACACAGTCACGTATAATGTAACTGACAGTTCAGGGAATGCGGCGATTCAAAAAACACATACGGTCGTGGTCAATTCTCTTACAAATACGGCACCGACTACACCTACAGGACTTACAACCAAAGTGATCTCATCAACACAAATAGATGTAAGCTGGAATGCATCAATAGACGATGTTGGAGTGGTCGGCTACTATGTTTGGCGTAACGGGTATCTAACGATTGTGAGCGGGACCAGTCACTCTGCAACTGGTCTCTTACCGCAGACACAATACTGTTTCAAAGTTGCCGCTTATGATAAAGAGGGTGCTTTTTCAGCAGTATCTGATGAGGTCTGTGCGGATACAAATGACGGTTCAACACCTTGGATAACCCTGCAAAGCGGAACGCATAACGAGTTATCCAATATAGTTTGGACAGGGGATAGATTTTTGGTAGTAGAAGAGAACTTTGGAACGCCTACATATGTCTATAGTTCTTTTGACAATGGAGAATCATGGAGCAGAGAGACAACAAGCGGTTTTTCATTTGATGGTGCTGATGAAGTAGTGTATGGAAACGCAGAATACATAGCTGTTGAAGGGAGAACGATATTCCGTTCTGTCAACGGAGTAAATTGGTCAAGTGTATTTTATGCAGATGGTTTTACAGATATTTTTACAGTGGCATGGTCACCAACTTTCAACAGGTATGTAGCAGGTGGAGAAGAAGGCTACATAGCATATTCTGATAACGGAAGCGACTGGAATGTTTCGACGACTTCCCCGACTCCAAATGATATCAAAGAGATCGCATGGCTAAATGACCGATTCTTTGCCATAAACAGTAACTCAAGTGGTGAAATATTTACATCGACTGATGGAGAAAATTGGACTAGGGCCAATACCCCTTCACTCTCTTTGTCTTTAAACTCTATAGCCTGGAACGGGAAAAGTGGTGCAGAAGCGATCTACCTTGCCGGAGGTTGGAATACTGTATTAAGGTCTTTTGACGGAATAAACTGGAGTGTGATCAACACTGAGCGTTTAGGTTCTAATGATAAGATCATGTGGGCAGGAGGCTCTATCAATCTTTTTGTGATTGTCGGATATGAAAACCACATTTACACGTCAATTGATGGAGAGACTTGGGATGCACGATTGATGCCCAATGAGAGTCATCTCAATCAGTTGGACTTTAAGGATATTGCTTGGGATGGAACTGCTTTGGTCGTAGTAGGAGAGA
>DATCTA010000255.1:0-5543 GCA_036568165.1 Sulfurovum sp. | reverse complement strand
TCTCATCGACCTCACCGCTAATATAGAGATGGGCACGCTTGAAGGTCTGCTCGAACTTGACGATCTTCTCCTCTTTGATATTTCCCGAAAAGTGAAGTCCAAGCAGCTGCATTTTGACTGCTTTTTCATCTTGCAGTGTTTCATCGATATCTTTGATATGTCCTTTAAAGGTTGTACCCTCATGGTCAAGCTCGATGTGCATAAAAAAGACTTTTCTTTTGATCAGCTCTTCAAGCTGTGCCAAGATATTTGCTTCATTTTCTTTGGCAATTACATTTTTAAGATAGGGTGGCAATGCAACCGGGTAGATATCAAGGCTAAAAATATCATCCAAGTAAAGCAGGGCAACACTGAATTTTAGATCTTTGAGCTCTTCAGCCTTTTCAGGTGTGATACGCAAGCCTCTTTGCGTTAAATACGCAGAAGCGGGTTCAGGCTCAACAATAGTGATGAAAAAGTGTTCTTTCTCTTTTTGCATCTGCCTGTCATCGACAGTAAAACCATTGGCTTGCATTTGTGAAAGCTGCTGCGTCACTTTTTCCTGCAACTGGCCCAGTTCAATGACCTGCTTTTTTTCAGTGTCTTTTAGAGAGAAGATCACTGCAAGTATGATCAAGACGGCGATGCCGATACCCAACCCGATCTTTTTCATCAGTTACCTTTGTAAAGTGCGGTGAGGTGATCCATTTTCTTGCCCATGTTCATCAGTGCCATATCCGCAAGCGTAAGTGCCATCATCGCTTCGCATACGACCGCACCTCTTATGGCAACACACGGGTCATGTCTTCCTTTGAGGTTGCATTTTACCTCTTCATTGTTCGTGGTGATCGTCTGCTGTTCCTGAAAGATCGATGGCGTGGGTTTGAAATAGGTTTTTACAACGATGGTGTCACCATTGGAGATACCGCCCAGCATACCACCGGAATGATTGGATGTAAATCCCTTTAGTGTGATCTCATCATTGTTTTGGCTTCCTTTGAGGTGTGCACTGGCTACACCATCACCTATCTCTACAGCTTTTGCAGCATTGATGCCCATCATCGCTTCAGCAAGTATGGCATCAAGCTTATAATAGAGCGGTTCACCCAATCCTATAGGTACGCCTGTAGCCGTCGTAAGTACCACGCCTCCGACAGAATCATGTTTCTCTTTTGCTGCAAGTATCGCAGCTTCCTGTGCTGCTTCCTGTGCAGGATCAAGAGCATACATTTTGGATGTTTTTGCATATTCAAAATCCTGTACGTTCCCTTTGATGCCATCTACTTCACACAGACCGCTCTGGATAGAAACCCCCAACTCTTTGAGCATGAGTTTTGCGATCGCACCGCCCGCAACACGTGCAGCGGTTTCTCTGGCTGAACTTCTTCCCCCGCCTCTGTAGTCTCTCAGACCATATTTGTGAAAGTAGGTAAAGTCAGCATGACCTGGACGGAAGAGGTCTTTGACATTATCATAATCCTTGGATTTCTGGTTGGTGTTAAAGATGATCATGGCGATAGGGGTACCTGTACTGACCCCTTCAAAAGTACCAGAGAGGATCTCTACTTTGTCATCCTCTTTGCGTCCAGTCTCCAGTTTTGTTTTGCCCGGTTTTCTTCTGTCAAGTTCGCTTTGTATAAATGCCTCATCTATCTTCAGTCCGGCAGGTACGCCGTCAAGTATGCAGCCCAGAGCTGTCCCGTGAGATTCACCAAAAGTAGTGAGTGTCAGTCTTTTTCCAAAGGTATTCATGATCTTAATTCCTTTAATGCAAGTTCAGCTGCTTTTTGCTGTGCTTCTTTTTTACTTTTGCCTTTTGCAGTAGCGATCGTTTTATCATCAAGGGTCACTGCGACGACGAACTCTTTTCTGTGGTCTGGTCCTGAAGAGTCCAAAAGGGTATAGCTAGGTGTTACGCCGTGGGTTGCCTGGGTGAGTTCCTGCAAGGCGGTTTTATAATCTTTTGAGAGAGAGTCAAGGTCTATTTTCGGGTGGCATTCTTCCAGCAGCTCGATGGATATTTTTCTGGCAACATCCAGCCCGGCTTCCAGGTAGATCGCCCCGATGATCGCTTCAAAGGCATTTGAGAGCAATGAGGGTTTGTCCCGTCCATTGTTGTTCTCTTCGGCCAAGGAAAGGTAGATATAGGACCCTAGGTCAAGTTTCCTTGCCAGTAGGGTAAATCCGCTTTCATTGACAAGTGAAGCACGTATCTTTGAAAGTATGCCTTCGTTTGAATTTGGGAACTGTGAAAAGAGATACTCCCCGACGATCAGGTCAAGTACCGCATCTCCCAAAAATTCAAGCCGCTCATTATTGTAAGGCTTTTTGTAACTCTTATGCGTCAAAGCCTCAATAATCAATTGCTTGTCCTTAAATGTATAGTTCAGTCGTTCTTCTAGCTGACTGTAATCATTCATCAATCTCTCCTATAGTGTTGATTTTATTTTTTCGGCTTCATTCCGTGCCAATTCATCGCAACGTTCATTTTCGGGATGCCCATCATGACCTCTTACCCAGGTACCGCTGATATTGTGTGGCGCGGCAGCTTCAAGATAGGCTTTCCACAGATCTACATTTTTTACTTTTTTAAAGTCTTTTTTGACCCAGCCCTCCAGCCATTCGTTGATGGCGTTGACAACATAGGAACTATCTGAGACAACTTCTACATCACAAGGCTCTTTAAGCAGCTTGAGACCCTCTATCACTGCTTGAAGTTCCATACGGTTGTTGGTGGTATCGGCATCTCCACCGGAGTACTCTTTCATAACGCCTTTAAATTCCAAGATCCCTCCATAGCCTCCAGGACCAGGATTGCCCAGGCTGGAACCATCAGAGTAGAGAGTAATCTGTTTGCGGGCTTGATTTTGCAATTTTTTCCTCAACTTTAACGGAGTTTATCGCCATACAGTTTGGACAGCGTCTGAAAGATACAGGAAAACTCTGTTTACATTTTTGACATAGATAAGAGAAAAGAAGGTCTCCCTCTTCAAAGCCATTCTGTTTCGCTGTAGCAAGCATATCCAAACTGAAGATACCACTTTGTATCATGGGCTCTTGCAGATAACCTTTTGCATAGTAAAGCGTTTGCAGCTTTTTATTGGAATTGATTATACCCAAATCGAGTTGTGAATTTGGTAATAACCAAAGTACATCCAGCAGTTCCTTGATGCGTTCAGGGTCGATGATCTCCCAGGCACTTTTGGTATCAAGAGCTAAAAGTGCCTTGGCTATAGGCCGATAAAGACTCGGGTCATCTTTCAAGAGTTTCTTGAGTGTGGCCACCTTGTCAGGTATAGGCAAGGTTTTGTTTACAAGAAGTTCTGAAAAGTCAAGAAAGGTTTCAAGCGATCTTGTGTCTTCTTCAAGAATATTGAGTGGTGCTATCACCTCTCTGGCTTTGTTATATTTCTGCATGGTCTCATAGACGATCCCGAGTCCATATAGCACAGGAATGTTACGAGGTTTTTTTCGCAGGATCTCTTTGTAGATCGACTCGGAACGTTCCAGAAAACCTGCATGAAGGTAGGTATTGCCAAGGCGTTCCATAAGTTCTATCTTCCCTGAATCTTGAGAAATATTCTTAATGAGGTAAAGATAGATACTGATAGCTTTATGGTATTCGCCTGCATTTTCAAATGCTTTGGCAAGAAGCGTAAGCGGTTTAAGCATATGGGGCTCAAAAGGCATATCGGATGTTTCCAAAGCACATTCAGCGGTGTCAAACTTCTCTAGAAATTTAAGGAGATTTCCTTCTTCTTTCTGCTGTTTATGAAGTCCCCATCCATAGGTAACAAGCGCAATGATAAGGGAAATGACGACAATAAGCATAATGCTGAAAAGCGGGTCATTGTAAGCAGGTAATATATGTTCCAAAATAATCCTTATGAGATGCAAAATCTACGGGTAAAATGTAAAGTAATTTGTCATGCGGACATTACTCTGTTTACGTCCTTAAATTATATCTAAATCAGATATAATTTTAGAATGATAGATAATGCCTCAATAGAATCCCTTAAGAACAGTATTGATATTGTAGATGTGATCGGCAGCTATATAGAGCTGCGCAAAGCAGGTGCAAACTACAAAGCCAACTGTCCTTTTCATGGAGAAAAAACTCCTTCTTTTGTAGTAAGTCCAAGCAAACAGATCTATCACTGTTTTGGTTGCGGTGTAGGGGGAGACAGTATCAAGTTTGTAATGGAGCTTGAAAAACTCTCCTACCCTGAAGCGGTGGAAAAGCTCGCTTCTATGCATAATTTTTCACTGAGATATACTAAAGGAAGTTCTGACTATTCTGATGCAAAACGTGTACTTGAAGCGGTTGGTCAATGGTACATTAAAAACCTTCACAAAAACAAAACAGCGATGCAATATCTGCTTGACAGAGGGATATCCCAAAATTCGATCGAGACATTTGAGATAGGCTATGTTCCAAGCGGACAGGAAGTGATGCAGTTTTTGCAGCGTTCGCTTCTTCCTTTGCCTCAGGCAGCTGAAGCAGGGGTCATTGCAGCAAATGAGAACGGGAGCGGATATTATGCCCGTCTGGTAGAGCGTATCACGTTCCCTATCTATTCTACAAGTGCTTCATTGGTTGGGTTTGGAGGCAGGACGATCACGAATCATCCTGCAAAATATATCAACTCCCCGCAGACGAAACTTTTTAACAAATCACGGCTTCTTTACGGCTATCATTTGGCCAAAGAGAGTATTTACAAAAACAAAAAGATCATTATCTGTGAAGGGTATCTGGATGTCATTATGTTCCATCAGGCTGGCTTCAAAGAAGCAGTTGCCGGGATGGGAACAGCATTGACAGCTGAGCATTTGCCGCTGCTTCGCAAGGGAGATCCAAAAGTGATCCTGGCATATGACGGGGACAAAGCAGGAGTCTCTGCAGCACTTAAAGCCGCACAAATGTTGTCTGTGGCAGGTTTTGATGGCGGAGTTGTACTTTTCCCTGAAGGACAAGATCCTGCGGACCTCATATCAAAAGGACAGAGCGAGACAGTGGCTAAGCTACTTCGCAATGCAAAGCCGTTGATCCCTTTTGTGTTGGAAATGATCGTTTCACAGTATAATTTAAATGACCCAAGATCCAAAGAAGCAGCCTTTGGTGCAGTAAAACAGTATCTTGAGACACTCAGCCAGATCATCAAGGATGCATACATCCCTATGGCAGCGACACTCGTAGGTATCTCACCCTCTTTTTTTGGAAAAGAGACAAATCCTGCCAAAGCAAAAGAGAGTTTTACACAGAAAAGAGACAACCTTGAGCAGTTATGCATCTTAAAAACACTCATTGAACAGCCTACGCTTATAGATAATGTGTTGAACGTAATGGATATCAATATGTTTGGATCCTATGCGGAACTTTTTAGAGCACTCATCAGCGGCGAGAATGAACATCCTGCGTTGGTAGGGTTAAGTATAGATGAGAGTATCAAGTCAATGGATGAGCAGGAGCTAAATAGTGCACTGATAAAAATATTGACGATTCACTATAGAAATAAACTGCAAAGTATACCCAGAGATACCACCATATCGGCAAGTGTAAAACC
>DATCTA010000254.1:0-6886 GCA_036568165.1 Sulfurovum sp. | reverse complement strand
ACACCAGGACGTCTTCTGGACTTCATAAATGATAAAAAAATAAACCTTGAATATGTCAATACAGTCATACTTGATGAAGCAGATACGATGCTTGAACTCGGTTTCCTTGGTGAGATAAAATCTATACTCAAAAGCTGTACAAAACCAAAGCAAATGATGTTATTCTCTGCAACCATTTCTCAAAACATCAAAAAACTCGCCAAAGAGTTTTTACGTGATCCTGCCATTGTCGAAGTAAGCAGCAGACGTGATGTGGTAAATTTCATTAAACATAGATCCTACAAGGTAGACATCAAACGTAAAGCAGAACTGGCAGCCAGACTTGTAAAAGATATGGATGGCGAACAGGTTCTCATCTTCGTGAACAAAAAAGAGACTGCCAATACACTTTTTGAGTATTTTAAGACGCAGGATATATGGACGACTGTCATACATGGCGATATCAACAGAGGCGGACGTGCAAGAGCACTTACACTCTTTAAAACCGGAAAATCACAAGTGCTTATCGCCACTGATGTTGCAGCAAGGGGTATCGATATCCCTGAACTTCCACTGGTCATAAACTACGATCTGCCAGAGGAAACAGATACTTTTACCCACAGAGTGGGAAGAACAGGACGTGCCAACCATAAAGGTGCGGTCATCACCCTGCTGACCACCCATGACTACAATAACTTTACAACCATGGAAAAACATCTGAAACTCAATGTCAAACGTGAAATATATGAAGGGTTTGAACTGACAGACAGACAACCAAGACAAAAGCAGCCTAAGAAAAAATCACTTATCGAGCGAAAAGGCGGGGTTGATTACCACAAACAAAAAATGCAAAAAAGAAATGCACAAAAGAAGACTTCCCAAGAAAAGAAAAAGTCCCCTGGACGTAAAAAATAATCAATTTAACCTTTTTTTCTAAACTGTGCAAGAAGCGGATTGTGGTCAGAGAGACCATGATCGTTCAACACTGAAAACTCTACAAGTTCCATACCCCTGTAGAAAATAAAATCCAAATGATTCCCCATAAATGATTTGACTTTGTCTGTACGTTTAAACGGTACCTGTTCCAAAGTAAGCTCCTCTCTTACCTTATGCAGTTTATCCAAACGTTTTTTATTCCAAGCATTAAAATCCCCAGCAATGATCATAGGTCCGTCATGATGCTGTATGAGTTCATAAAAACGCTCAAGTTCTCTAAAGTAGCGTTTATTTCCACGAAAATTGATCGCATGGACATTGAGTACCAAGAGTACACTACCGTCTTCAAACGGATAGGTGCTCATAAGCAGACTCTTATGGGTACCAAACATACTCTCTCTTCCCTCAGTAAGATAGGCTTGGGCATTTCTTGATTCTGTCCTGCTTGCTGTCAACACTCCAAAGAACTCTCCGCGATATTCCATGTTCGCAGCAGCATCAAAAGCAAAATTGGGAAGTATGAAATGTCTGTCATCTCTAAAATTGGCTTCTTGCAAAAGCACGATATCTATCTCTTTCTCCCTTGTTACTCTTTTGAGGAAAGGATCAAAACCCGGATGTTTGCTGTTTTGCTTATAGATATTCCAGCAGAGTACCCCAAATGTATCGGGTACATAACATTCACAACTTATACGGCAGGAACGGTGATGAATCATAGATGGTACTAACATTACAGTAACGGTGCAAACACTTTCATAATATTTTCGAACGCCTCACGAACTTTGGAAGGTTTTTTCATCCCTCTGCTTGCATTTTTCATCAATGTATTCATCCATGTTTCAATACTTTCAATGAATTGCGGAGAGTAAACGAATGTTACCACTTCATAGTTGAGGAACAGGCTGCGGTTATCCAGATTTACTGATCCTACCATACCACCTCCATTGTCAAAAAGTATGGCCTTTGCATGCAGCATCTCACCTTCATACAATACAACATCCGCACCAATCTCATCCAATTCACGCATATAAGGACTTCTTCCAAGGTCTGCCAGCAGATGATCAGAATCTTTAGGTGTGATCAACTTAATATCTACACCCTTATGATGCGCGATGATCAGTGCCTGTATCATATTTTCATCCGGAACAAAGTAAGGTGTTACGATCCAGATACGTTCCTGGGCATTGTATATCGCATTGAGAAGTACTTCATAGAGGGCATCCGTAGGTATATCAGGGCCTGATGGTACTACCTGTATCCTGCTGTCACCCTCATACACTTTGATCTCGCTGACATCGATCATTTCTTCTTCTTTTGTTGCATAGACCCAGTCATTGTAAAACACATAATAAAAATGCCCTACTGAAGGTCCCTTCACGCAATACAGAAGGTCTTCCCATCGTGAAGTGCCATCTGCCTCTCCCATATATTCATTTGTGAGATTCATTCCCCCGCTCAAAAGCGTTGTTTGATCAAAAAGGTATATCTTACGATGATTTCTAAGATTGATGTAGTTTTGGAATGGCCGTTTCAATATAGGGGTAAAAAATGCCACTTCCCCTCCAGCTTCTTTAAACGCTTTAAATCCCTTTTTATTGAAGCTGGCCGAAAATGAACCAACCAGATCCAACAGCAACCGGACCCTGACCCCTTGTTTTGCTTTCAGTGTCAATGCATCCAAAAGTGATCTTGTCATGTTATCAAACTGAAAAACATAGGTACATATATCAATCGTAAACTTCGCTTCTTCTATCTCTTTCATCATTCTGTGATAGGCCTGCGTTCCATCCGTGATCAACTCAAAACTGTTTCCTGTAGTCGCCGGAGGCATACCGTTTTTTTTCAAAAGGTTTTGAAAAGCATGATAGTGAGGTTCATCCAAGATATACGATTTATCCACTTTGATCTCATCAAATATCACATACTTTTTTTTATGTTTGGATTCACGCTTACGCACACCTATGAGAAAATAAAGTGGAACAACAACATAAGGCAAAAAGAAAATAGAGATCATCCATGAGATCATACTGGTAGGAGATCTTTTTTGATAGAGTATATGGCTCAACGCAGAAAAGATCAGAATTCCACCAACAATGATGAAGATATAGGTGAGTAAAAACTGTAAAAGCGTTACGTCTATGGGAAACTCCTCAGGCGATCTTATAGATTGATTATAGCATAATGAAAACCACATACACAAAAATCACAGTTATCTATGACTATAATATCTTCATGATTGATAAGATAAAGAAAAACAACTTCACCCTTGTACTCTCCGGCGGCGGTGCCTTAGGTATTGCCCATCTTGGTGTGATCCATGATCTGCAAAACAATAAACTGGTGCCTAGTGAGATCGTCGGAACCAGTATGGGCGGTATCATTGGAGCTTGTCTTGCCGTTGGAATGGAAGAATCGGAGATCTATGAACACATTAAAAGTTTTTCCGGTATCTCTAACTGGATAAAATTCTCTTTTTCCGGGAATGCCGTTGTGCACAATGGAAAAATTGCCAATATATTTGACCATATCTTTCAAGATAAAAAAATGAAAGATACCCAGATCCCTCTCAAACTCATAGCTACGAATCTTCTCAATGGTCACAAAAAAGTCTTTGATGCTTCTGATGATGTCTACATCAAAGATGCTGTGTTATGCACAATGGCGATACCCGGAATATTTGAAGAGCATACTCTTAACGGAGAAACCTTTGGTGACGGTTTTCTTTGCGAGAACCTTGGTATCAATGAAGCATCATTCAACACTGTGCTTGCGGTAGATGTGCTTGGAGAAAATGCATTTGAAAAAAAGATGCCTGACAACTTTTTTAAAACACTCAACGTCTTTGAGATGTTTGAAAAATCCATCAGGCTTCTGATATACAACCAGAGTCAAACGAATTTAAAAAATTCTGATAGATCCATCTTTCTTCTGGAACCGGTAACCAAAGGCTATAAGACCTTCCATTTCCATAGGCATCAGGAGATACGAAGCTTAGGATTGAACCTGCTGTGATGGTTTATACATGAGAACTGGTATGAGGTATTTTTATATTAGTAACATTATTCTCAATGTTTTCCTGTCTCTCTTCAGGCTTTGATGTATCGCTTGGATTTTCAGTGGTCTGTTCTTTCTCAACAGGCTGTACAATGCTTTTCAATTTTTCAAATGTTAAAACAAGCAGACCGTTTTTATATTCGCTCTTTAAACTTCTCGGATCGGCATCTGCAGGCAATGTCTCGCTGCGCTGTATCATACTGACATAATGCTGCTGCATCTTCATATTTGGATTATTTGTTTTCTTTACCGTATCAACCGTTGCCTTGAAATGCAAAACCCCGTTATTGATCGAAATATCTATCTGATTGTCGGGGCTTTCTGGTATTTGTGTATTGTACTCATAATGGGACCCTTTGTCTACCAACAGGCTCTCTGTTCTTGTCCGATTGTCCGGGATAAATGTCTGTCTTGTAGGATAATTCCATAGTTTGGTACGCTGATCCATACGCTCTTGCATACGTTCAAAGATCTTATCCATCTCTTTTTGC
Source organism: Sulfurovum sp. (assembly GCA_036568165.1). Taxonomy (GTDB): domain Bacteria; phylum Campylobacterota; class Campylobacteria; order Campylobacterales; family Sulfurovaceae; genus Sulfurovum. The sequence continues at coordinate 2,426 of DATCTA010000254.1, read as the reverse complement.
ATCTGATACATCTCTTTAAAGATATCATCGCCGAACGGATCATCAAAAAAAGGATCATTTGCGTAAAGCGAAACACTTGCCATAAAAGGCAGAACAAGTAATGAAAATTTTTTTCTGAACATTGCTGTACTCCTTATATTTGGTCTTGAAAAATTATAAAAAATGTAGGTTAATCGTTTTTTAATACTAATTGCCATGTTTGTTTATTTCGGGTATTATTTATCTACATAATCGATTTTTATCTATCTAATGGAGAAAGCTTTGTTTCGAAAATTACTTATCTTTTTATCATCTCTCATTCTTGCAGGATGTGTATCTATGCAAAATGAGAGCTTTGAGGAAGCAAAAGCACATTTTACCAAGAAACCGTTTCTAGTATGGATGCTTTCAGACATACAGCCTGAGACCATTCCCGAACGCAAGGTTCTTGAAGCAGCAGTTGCAGATGTAAATGAAAATATTGGATCAGTAGATATAGGTATCATGGCAGGTGATCTTCTTAAATCAAGAAGCCATGATGATGATTTTAATTGGATCATCAATACAAGAAACAAGGCGAAGGTCAAAGACTGGTATCAGATCGCTGGGAATCATGATGTACGTTCAGGACCGATATTCTACAAGTATTTCCCTCATTCGGAATATTATGCGGTCAAATATGGCAACGTATTATTTCTCTTTTTATCAGATCAGTCCACCGCTTCCCGTTCAGATATTTCCGATGAAACATTTGCATGGTGGAAAAATATGGTAAAGAGCAACAGGGATAAGATCATTATCACTGTCAGCCATGCACAGCTTAAAAATAGCGGTCTTACCGCCTCTTTTGTTCCAAGTAGGACTATCCACAACTCTGATAGGTTTGAGAAGGTGCTGAAACAAGAAAAGGTCGCTTTATGGGTCTCTGGTCATACCCATGTACCACAGGTCATTTCCGGTCCATCGACTGCTAACAAGAGTCTTGGCGGTACATTCTTTGTCAATGTGGGCTCTATCAATGATCAGTCTATATTAGACAGTGAATCACGATTCTTCTATTTTCATGAGGGTTCAGATGTCGTTTGGATGCGCTCACGAAACCATAGCGAGCGGTCATTCAATACCAGTCTTGATATAAAGATACCGCTTGGTAGATCATTTTCGTTGGGCAGTGGCAAACCACAGGTTTTCTAAATGACAGTATTCAAAGTTGATTTCATGTGACTCTATTGTCGTTAAACTATTTTCTATATCCGCGGTAAGGCCGTGAGTATGGAGCTACATAGCTATTGCTGTCATAGTCATAACCAAATGGTATATAAGTATACGGCAACTGATAATAGTTGAACACTTTACTGGTTTTGATCCATCCCATCGATGCAAGTACTTCTGATACATTTATACCTATTCCTACATACAGCACTCTTTCTTTTTGATCATAATCATTATAATTGTCATATCCTCGCGAGTAGTAACCCACCTGAAGTTCCCCGTAACGTAAAAAGCTTGATTCCATACTTTCAAATCCGCTGAATTTTACAGCAACAAGATATTTCATAGAGTTGTATTCGGTGAATACATCCGCACCCTGGAAGTCCGGTAAATACTCCAGACGAAGATCAACTTTTTCCTTGATAGAGGGGTATTTCTCTCTCAAATAGTAAAATCCTGCGCCCACGGTGTTCATGACCAGATCTTCGTAAGAGAAACCTTGTGTATCACTAAATGAATCCCCTAGCTCCATGATCCCTTGAATGAACCAGGCGCTTAGTGGACCATAGTACATTGATTCTTCCTCATCCATGCCCCAATACTCGTAAAGTGATGCAAAACCCAAAGACCACAGGTAGGTCGAGTAAACATGGCCCAGCTTATCTGCACCGCCATATTTTGTTTCAGGACCGAACCAGCCTTCATCAGCCTTGACAGGACCAGATGAAAAATAATCCCAGAAAGCCACTCCCCAGGCAGTCACAGCAGCTGCACCTATAAGATTTGTATAGAGAACTCTATCGCGCAATTGTTCTTTTGTCAGGGGCTCTTCAACAGTAAAATCTGTAGGAGCAGTGATATTGAAATCAAAATTTTTTGCTTCTCCTGCTATGAGAGAAGTGCTAAGGGAAAGAATTAAAAGAATGTTTTTCATGTCGCTCTTTTTTGACAATTATAAGTGAAAATAATACCATAATTTTCTTTTTTTCTTATTTTTCGTTGTATTATGACACTTTATCGGAACTGGCAGTGCATACGGTATAATGACACAAACAGATCATAAAAAATGAGGATAATAGATGGTTGAAAATGGATTTGCATACTTGACTCTGCTTATCTTCATCGCATCATCTATCGTCTTTTTTGAGAAAAGAACCAAACACAAAATTTTTGATTACCTTCCGTCCATAGTGATCATTTACTTTTCCGTTATGCTTTTTTCAACCTTCGGTCTA
>DATCTA010000253.1:0-6150 GCA_036568165.1 Sulfurovum sp. | reverse complement strand
TACTTTTTACAAATTATAACTCGTTCCCATCATCTCGATGGGAATGTGGCTAGAAACTTTAGCTATTACTTTTTTCCCTATGCTCTTTCAATGCTTTTTCGTAAAGTCTCTTATCCAATAAGTTTAGAGGAATATAAAGGATGATAGCGGCTACTGCGACATATCCTCCGTAAGGAGCGATCTCGATCAATATATTGCTTGATCCTGGGTCAATCGCATCTTTCAGTGTCTCTGCGAATGCTGCAAGTGTGCCAAAGAGAAGTACTGTCAAGAGCAAGAGACCCATGATATTTTTTCGGATGTTGTAGTTATGCAGGAATTTCATACTTTATCTTCTTCCAATTTGTAAATATTGGTATTTTATCCGCAATGACAGCAGAGTAAAAAGTATTTTACTTTTTACTCTCTACAAATTTTGCAATACGTCTGATACCCTCACGGATCGTTGTGATATCCGTTGCAAACGAGAATCTAAAATACCCCTCAGCACCAAAACCGATACCAGGTACTACCGCTACGCCTGTAGCTTGAAGAAGCTCTTTACAGAACTCTATAGAGTCATTGCTGATATCTTTGATGTTAACGAAAAGGTAGAATGCACCCTGAGGCTTAAGTACTGAAAGTCCGTCAATTTCGTTGAACAGTTTCACTGCTTCTTCCGCTCTCCCTTCAAAGGCTCTTCTCATCTGCTCTATCTCTTCATCCACTTCACCAAGAAGGGCCGGGATAGCAGCTTTTTGAGTGATAGAGTTGATGTTTGATGTACTTTGGCTCTGAAGTTTGTTCATCGCAGAGATAAGCTTCTGGTTTGGTGATGCAAGGTATCCAAAACGCCATCCTGTCATTGCCACAGATTTACTCAGACCGTTGATGGTCACAGTTCTTTGGTACATATCTTCACTGATACTCGCTGCAGCCACGAAGTCAATGTCATAAACAAGTTTCTCGTACATTTCATCACTGGCAACAATGATATCGGTTCCCTTGAGTACTTCAGCCAGAGAACGCAGCTCAGATTCTGAATAGACAGAACCGGTAGGGTTCGATGGTGATGTAAGGACGATCATTTTAGTTTTAGGTGTGATGGCAGCTTTGAGCTGATCAGCAGTGATCTTAAAACCGGAGATCTCATCTGTATCTATGATGACAGGTATTGCACTGGCATACTTTACAAGTTCAGGATATGTCACCCAGTATGGAGCAGGGATGATCACTTCATCACCTTCATTTAAAACAGCTTGAAAAAGGTTGAAAAGCGACTGTTTTGCACCATTGCTTACGATGATGTCAGCAGGGGCGTAGTCAAGATCGTTATCTCTTTTGAGTTTTGATGCTACCGCCTCTAAAAGTTCAGGTATTCCAGGTACGGCAGTATATTGGGTAAATCCGTCATTGATAGCTTTGATTGCCTCATCTTTGATACGTTGTGGTGTTTCAAAGTCCGGCTCTCCAGCCGAGAATGAAAGGATATCTTTTCCTTGTGCTTTTAAATCACGGGCAAGTGATGATATAGCGATAGTCAGTGAAGGCGACAGTGTTTGTATACGATCTGAAAGCATTAAAAAACCTTTGCGTGTAAATTGGTGAATTATATCAGAAGATGCGTTAAAGAATGAACTAGATACTGCCTAGTCCATTGAGTGGATAAAGTTGTCATAGAACTCTTCAAGTTTATGGTCTTTTTCTTTCACATCGCCTTGTTTGCCTTTAGGAAGGGCATTCTCAAGCACCTCAATACGCTTGATAAGATACTCGAAGATCTCTTTGTTAACATCTGGGATCTTGTCATGGCTAAGCGGTGTTTTGTCAAAGCCTCTTTTGAGTACACGTGCGGGTATACCTATAGCTGTCGAATCTGAAGGTACGTTCTTGACCACAACGGAGTTCGCACCTACCTTTGAGTTGTCACCTATGGTAATATTTCCGAGTACTTTGGCTCCGGCACCTATGACCACACCGTCTCCCAATGTAGGGTGTCTTTTCCCTTTGCTGGTACTCACACCGCCTAAAGTCACCTGCTGATAGATGATCACATCATTACCGATGATCGCGGTTTCACCGATAACAACCCCAGTACCATGGTCTATAAATACCCTTCGGCCTATCTTGGCTGCAGGGTGTATATCAATTGTTGTTAAAAAAAGACCTATTGCGGAGATGAAACGCGGTAAGAACCTCAGTCCTTTTGTATAGAACCAATGTGCGATACGATGAAAGAGAAGTGCCCACAGTCCCGGATAGTTAAAAAAGAGTTCAAAGGTACTGTGCAGGGCAGGGTCGTTCTTTTTAACATTTAGAAAATCTTCTTTAATGAGACTGAATGGGTTCACTTCTAACGCTCCTCGTCAATGGCTTGAATGGTCTTAAGATAGCTGTTTTCACTTAAATAAAGGTAAAGTTTTCCCAATAGTTCGCGTTTTTCCTCTTTACTGAGATGTTCAGCTTCTTCGATCTTGTATTTGAGTGATTTGTCTATAAGATAGGTATCATAATCCAGATCATCCAGAACGTCCATAATGTTCTGTGCTTCTATAAGATCCTCTATGGCATATTTACCTTCTTTGTCAAAAGTAATCACCGCTTCGGTAGGATGGGTGAAAAGGTTATGTTTCATTCCCAATACCTCCTGGTAAGCTCCTGTAAGGAAAAAGGCTAAAAAATACTCTTCTGTAGCCACATCGATATCATGCAGATAGAGAGGGAAATCACGTTTGAAACCTATCTCACCGTCACTGTCACAGGTAATATCCCAGATACTTGCCGGGTTTGTTGGTTTGACATCCAGTCTGTCAAGAGGCATGATGGGAAAATGCTGTTCCAAGCCCCAGAAATCAGGAAGTGACTGGAATGCTGAGAAATTGACCAGGTATTTTTCCTGTATACGGTCCTGCAGTTTTTTGAGCTCATCACTGTCTTCATTTTTCAGCAATGCGATCGCTTTCTTGATGATAAGATTGACAAGGATCTCTGTATTTGAACGGTCTTCAAGGTCAATATAACCCAAATCAAAAAGTGTAAGAAGGCTCTCCATGTGGTCAAGCGCATCATGCAGGTACTCCCTTGCACGTTCACGGCTTAGTGAGTTAAAGAGGTCATACAGCTCCTGGACAAGAGGAGGATTAACCTCTTTGAATCGCAGACCTTTTTCCGTATACTCTTGGGAAAAAAGCTCAAGAACAGGTGCGACGAGTACTGAATGCGATGCAGCGATGTAGCGTCCTGACTCGGTAAAGATATCAGGTTCTGCAACATCTTTGTTCTTAGCGATATCCTGCATAAGGAAAACAACGTCGTTTGCAAACTCCCTTAGTGAGTAGTTTCTCTCCTGCTTGTCTTCATGCTGGCTGTACTCAACTGCAAGACCCCCGCCGATATTGATCGCTCCAAGCGCATCTGCACCGCGTTTTTTAAGGTCAGCATAGATATGTCCGGCCTCTCTGAGTGCCTTTTTAAGCGGTGCGATGTCCCCCATCTGCGAACCGATATGAAAATGTATCATCCAAAGGTGGTCCAAAAGAGTATTCTCTTTCAACAGTTCATAGGCTTGCAGCAATTCAGTGGAAGTAAGTCCGAACTTTGATCCATACCCGCCACTCTTTGCCCAGATACCTATACCTGAACTGTGAAGACGTATACGTACACCGATCTTTGGAGCGATAGGCTTCTCTATATCCTCATTGAACTCCTGGTTGACCTGCAGAATGGTTTCTAATTCTCCAAGACCTTCAATTGTGACAGTGATATTGTGTCCCATTTTTGCTGCGATGAAACAGAGCGAGATCATCTCTTTGTCTTTAAATCCGTTTACGGTGATAGGCGAACCCATTGGGGTTTCACTCATTGCAATGATAAGTTCGGCTTTACTTCCAGCTTCTAGACCGTAGTTGTAGTTATGCGTTTTGGAAACATTCATAAGTGCGTTTACAAAGTTTGGAAACTGATTGACTTTAAGAGGGAAAACAGCCTGAAAACTTCCTTGATAGTTAAATTCTTTTTTGGCATTGTCAAAAGTTTTAAAGAGTGTAGATATCTGTTTTTCTATCAGATGCGGAAAACGAAGTAGCAGAGGTCCTTTATATCCTTTTTCACGGATTTCTTTGGTTAGTTGAAGTAAAGAGGGTTGACTGCCATGATTGATGTTGATCGTATCTTTCTTTATAACAAAGTTATTGTCACCCCAAATATTTAATCCAAAATTTTTCATACAGCTTTCCTTCTCATTTATCTAGAGGCATTATAGCAAAACTTAATCTTATCTTACCTATAATAGTTGCCATGAAGAGACAGTTCTTAACCTATGAAAATGATCAGCAGCATCTTAAGTTAAGTTCTACTGGAGAGTGGATGCTCAACAATGTGGTTCAGATAGAGGATGAACTGTCAAAAATTCCAGTTGACAAAAAGATCATATGGGATCTCTCCGGTATCAGTGATTTCGACAGTGCAGGGGTACTGCTTTTTATAGAGTATCTAGAACGATTTCAAAAAGAAATCCAGATAGAAGTTGTAGGTTATACCCAGAAGCAAAAAGACATGTATGATCTTCTCAAGAAGAACATGCAGGAGATGGAACCTCCCAGAAAAAAAAGTTTTCTTGAGAACCTGGGCAGGAATACACTTGATGTCTACAGAGTAATCAAAGATTTTATTACATTTACTGGGCATCTGTTCTATGCAATGTTCCATACGTTTGTTAACCCCAGATTCATACGTCTCAAAGAGACGGTCTATCATATCCATCAATCAGGGTTCAATGCACTTGTTATCATCGGGATGACCTCTTTTCTAGTAGGGATGGTGATCGCCTATCAGGGTTCTGTCCAGTTGGCCAAGTTCGGGGCAGATATATTCATCGTAGACACGGTAGCTATTTCCATTACGAGAGAGTTGGGGCCTATGATAACCGCTATTGTCATTGCCGGCCGGAGCGGTTCGGCATATACAGCTGAGATAGGTGCTATGAAGATCACCGAAGAGATAGCTGCGATGCGCACGATGGGGTTTGATCCTTATATCTTTTTGGTCCTCCCGCGTATATTTGCCTTGATGATAGCATTGCCTTTGCTTATTTTTTTTGCAGATATCATAGGCATATTTGGAGGTATGGTCGCATCAAAAATGCAGCTTGGTATTTCAATGACGCTGTATGTGGAAAGGGTCTATGAAGTTTTGGAAGTGAAACATTATCTTCTGGGCATGATGAAAGGACCTGTCTTTGCCTTTCTCATTGCAGCAGTGGGTTGTTTCAGGGGCTTCCAGGTATCTCACAATACGGAAAGTGTAGGGCTTCATACTACAGCATCGGTGGTGAATTCCATTTTTTTGGTCATTGCATGTGATGCACTTTTTTCAGTCATCTTTACGGAGCTTGGGATATGAATACGGTCATCCAGGTCGAAGATGTTGTCACAAGGTTTGGTGAGAGGACTATCCATGATGGTATGAACCTTCATATCGATGAGAATGAGATCTATGCCATTTTGGGAGAAAGTGGTTCGGGTAAATCGGTACTGATGAAAGAGATGATCATGCTCTTGGAACCCAATGGAGGAGAAGTGACTGTACTAGGTAAAAAATTGAGGAATATAGGCTACAAAGATGCACAGCAGTTACGCAGTGACTGGGGTGTGCTTTTCCAATTCGGTGCCCTCTATTCTTCTTTGACGGTTGCCGAAAACATAGAGGTACAGCTCAAAGAGTATACCCGTATCTCGAAAAAAATGAGAGATAGACTGGTGCAGTCAAAGCTGGCACTTGTAGGGCTGGAGCCGCATGTGGGTTCACTTTATCCTTCAGAACTCAGCGGGGGTATGGTAAAGCGTGCTGCACTAGCAAGAGCATTGGCGATGGAACCTAAACTGCTTTTTTTGGATGAACCGACATCAGGGCTTGATCCGATAGGTGCACGGAATTTTGATGCGCTTATCGTAGAATTGCGGGACCTGTTGGGTATCACCGTGGTGATGATCACTCATGACCTGGAGAGTATTTTCAGTATCGTGGACAGGATGGCTGTTTTAGCAGATAAACATGTTGTGGCAGAAGGGACATTGGAAAATGTGTTACAATCACAACATCCCTTCGTGGAAAAATTCTTTAAGAACGAATACACAAAAGAGCGTTTCAAGGACAAGATAAAAGATGTACAGT
>DATCTA010000252.1:0-3326 GCA_036568165.1 Sulfurovum sp. | reverse complement strand
ATCGCACTTCAAGAAATAGCTGAAGGTAAAATCACTGTAAGTTTAGAAGGTTAAATTCCTTTGGATGCTTTTCTTGATAAAGCTAAAAACATACATACCATAGAAGAGGCAAAAGCTCTTTTATGGGAAGAACTTCCATCCCCCCTACCTAAAACCACTAAAGCACTTGAACTATCATTTGAAGCACATAAAGGACAAGTCCGCAAAAGTGGTGAGCCTTATATTGTACATCCTATTTTAGTTGCAGCAATTACAGCGAAGATATCAAATGATGAGATGATGGTACAGGCTGCACTTTTGCATGATGTTGTAGAAGATACAAGTTATACGATCGAGGAACTTGAACATGATTTCGGAAATGATGTCATGCATATGGTTGAAGGTTTGACCAAGATTGTTGAAATTCGTGATGAAGAGTTGATACCGTCAGGATCAGATGAGCGACTCATCAACTCTGCACTCAGTTTTAGAAAAATGCTTATCGCATCGATCAAAGATGTACGTGTGCTTGTCATTAAACTGTGTGACAGACTGCACAATATGCTTACGCTTGATGCTTTGAGCAAGGAAAAGCAAAGACGTATTGCTGAAGAGACCTTGGTCGTTTATGCACCCATCGCACATAGGTTAGGTATCTCACGACTAAAAAATCATTTGGAAGACCTGAGTTTTCAGTATATCTATCCTGAAGATTACAAAGAGATCGATACCTATATCCAATCTAATGCACAAAATTTGAAATTTAAACTCAATGCATTCATCCAAAATGTTAAAGACATAATGGATAAGGATGGTTTCAAAGAGAATGATTATCAGATCCTCGGCAGAGTGAAACACTACTACTCAATCTATCTTAAGATGCATCGCAAAGGTGTGAGCATAGAAGAAGTACTGGACCTGTTGGCGATCCGTATCATTGTGAATGAACCAATCGAGTGCTATCGCGTACTTGGACTTTTGCATATGAAGTTCACGCCTCTGATATCCAGGTTTAAAGATTATATAGCCGTCCCCAAAGAGAATGGATACAAAACCATACATACGACACTGTTTGATGAAGAGGGTATCGTAGAAGCACAGATACGTACCAAGGAGATGCATAGACTGGCAGAGTATGGTGTTGCGGCACACTGGAAATATAAAGGCGGAGACAACAGTGTCAACCTCGAATGGCTGGAGAGCCTTCATTATCAGAATGAGTCTATAGAAGAGTTCTATGAGTTGGCAAAATCCGATCTTTTCTCTGAGGATATTACGGTCTTCTCTCCTAAAGGTGACTATTATACTTTGCCTAAAGGTTCAGTGGCACTTGATTTTGCCTATGCAGTCCACTCTGAAGTAGGTGACAATGCGATGGGTGCATTGGTCAACAAACAAAAAGCATCCCTTTTGAGTATTTTGAAGAACGGCGATATTGTAAAGATCATGAAAGACGATGAAGCACATTTGCACTGTTCATGGCTTGATACGGTAAAGACATCCAAGGCACAGGATGGCATAAGAAGTGCATGTAAGGCAAGGATCAAAGAGTCAGATACTTTAAGTGCGTACAATATCCTGGGTACGCTGTTCTCTCAAAAGAACAGTGAAATAAAAGAACTGTTGGAGCAAATGGATCACAATGATTCGATCTATAAACTGCCGGTGCAGCTTGACTACTATAAAGATACGATACACAAAGTAGCTGACTATATGGGTACAAAAGAGGTACGATTTTGGGAACTCTTGAAAAAAGGCTATAAAAAACCATATATTAAAGAGTTGGACCACTTTAAGTTCTTCACAAATAAGCCTTTGGACGGCGTAGAGTTTGATTATTGCTGCCATCCTAAGGTCGGTGATCAGATCGTTGCATTTTATAAGGGTAGTAAAGCTATTATACACCATAAATTATGCAAGAAAGCCTATCAGAAGATCTTAGATGGCGAAGAGATGACCTATGTGACCTGGAGCAATTCCAAACTCTCCAGATACAGGCTTACGATAAGTCTACAGAACAAAAAGGGTGTATTGGCAGACCTTTTGGCTAAACTTTCACTACTTGATCTCAATATTTTGAGTATTGAACTGGGTATCAGAAATTCACAACAGGCTGAATTCTGTCAAATTGAAGTAGAAAGCTCTGAAGCGAAAAAACAATTTCTTGCAGAGAAGATCTCACGGCAGTTCAAACTTATAGAGATCATTAGTTTAGATGACGCATACAACAAATAAATAGAGGATAGTTAAACATGGTACAAAAGGCACTGGAAGAGATCAGCAGAGGTACAGCAGAAGTCATAGATATGGAACGCATAGAGAAACTGGTTTCAAAATATTATGATGATGGCACTACCTATACAGTAAAAGCAGGATTTGATCCAACCGGTGCAGATCTGCATCTGGGACATACTGTACTTCTTCAAAAGCTTAGAGTATTTCAAAACCATGGCGGAAGAGTACAGCTTCTTATCGGTGATTTCACTGCGACGATCGGTGATCCTACAGGTAAAAGTGAAACCAGAAAAGTACTTGACAAAGATACCATTATGGCCAATGCAAAGACCTATCAGGATCAAGTCTTTAATATCCTGGATGAGAGCAAGACCGAGGTGGTATTCAACTCGACATGGCTAAACGCATTGGGTGCAGCGGGTATGGTGGCATTGACAACGACATTCAGTGTTGCACGTATGCTTGAGCGTGATGATTTTACAAAACGTTTTAAAAACGAACAAAGTATCTCTATTTCAGAATTTTTATACCCGCTGCTTCAAGGATATGATTCTGTTGAATTGAAAAGTGATATCGAGATAGGCGGTACAGATCAGAAATTCAACCTATTGATGGGAAGACATCTTCAGCGTGTCTATGAAACAGGTAAAGAGCAAGCAGTTTTGATGATGCCTATCCTTGAAGGACTTGACGGTGTACAGAAGATGAGCAAATCTTTGAACAACTACATCGGTATCACAGAAGAGCCTAAAGATATCTATGGAAAAACACTTTCTATCTCAGATGAATTGATGTGGCGTTATTATGAGCTTTTGAGCGAAAAATCGCTCGATACGATAAGTATGATGAAAGAGGATGTCCAAAAAGGCACACTGCACCCAAAATCGGTCAAAGAAAATTTGGCACTTGAACTGGTTACAAGGTTTTATAATGAAGAGTTGGCTACACTAGCCAAAGAAGAGTTTGATAAAGTATTCAAATCAAACGAACTTCCAACAGAAATGGATGAAGTTGAGTTAGAAGAGGGTATCTGGATCTGTAAGGCACTTGTTGATGCCGGTATAGAGCCTTCTACTTCTCAAGCAAGAAGAGATATCAAGCAAAATGCAGTG
>DATCTA010000251.1:0-16552 GCA_036568165.1 Sulfurovum sp. | reverse complement strand
AGCTGTTTTGCCTGGATCACATTCTCAGGTGTCAATCCTCCCGCTAAAATCATCTTAGAACAGTCCACACCATTAAACCATTCAAGATTCAAACGTTTTCCTGACCCTCCATATTCATCACTGTGAGCATCTACCAGCCGATATCTGTTTTTAAATCGTTTAAGATCTTCAGGGCCTTTTACCCGCACTACAGGTAACGTCTGCAGTCCTATCGCATCCAGTGACTCCTCATCCACATCAAAGTGGATCTGTGCACGTGAAATATCCGAATACCTGCATACTGTGTCTATCGTCTCTACACCTTCATTGACAAAAAGCCCTACTCTCTCTACAAAAGGAGGAAGTTGATCTATGATCCTTTTGGCTGCTGCGGGTGTGATGTATCGTGGTGACTTGTTATAAAAAACAAATCCCAATGCATCTGCACCGCACTCTACCGCATGTAAGGCATCTTTCAAATTGGTGATCCCGCAAATTTTTACTCTCATGAATGCTTCCTCTTCCACTTATTTTAATGCAGTAATTGCTTTTTCTATGCCCTCTGGGTGTTTATAGACAAATGAACCTGCCACCACGATATCAACACCTGCTGCTTCAAGCACTTTGACGTTTTTGTCGTTGACCCCGCCGTCCACTTCGATTAGACATTTTGGATTTCTCTTTTCAATCAATGCCTTAAGGCGTTGGGCCTTTTCTATCACGGAAGGGATGAAACTCTGTCCTCCAAACCCGGGGTTCACGCTCATTAGAAGTACCATATCTATATCTTCAAGTAAGAACTCAATGCCCTCTGGCGGTGTATGCGGGTTGAGTGTTATCGCAGGACGTATACCTAAAGAGCGTATCTTTTGTATCAATCGATGCGGATGCTTCTCCTCTTCGATATGAAAGGAGATGAATTCAGGCTTCAATGGGGCAAAGAGATCCACAAAAAAAGTGTTATTTTCTACCATCAAATGTATATCCAGAGGTTTTGTTGCTGCTTTTGCCACAGCTTCAACCACTACAGGTCCTATAGTAAGGTTGGGTACAAAATGACCATCCATGACGTCAACATGCACAAGGTCACAACCACCGTCACAGATCGCTTCAACGTCACGGGCAAGATACCCAAAATCTGCAGAAAGTATACTTGGGGCTACTAACATACCTATCCTCTTATATTATTTTGATTTATTATAGCAAAATGAAACTTTTGACCTAGTGCCATATAACAAGATATATTGCCAATACTTAAATAGTCTCTATTACACTTCTATTTACCTTTGCTACAAATGAAACTTAAGCAAATTTTATGCTCAAATCGTCTATAATCGCACAAAATATTCATCGTTTTACACTTACAATACGAAGAAATGCAACTAGAACGATAAAATTAAAGGACATATTATGGCAAGAAAATGCGATATTACGGGTAAAGGCCCATTGACAGCAAACAATGTTTCTCACGCAAACAACAAAACAAAAAGAAGACAGCTTCCAAACTTAAGATCTGTAAAGATCACACTTGATGATGGAACAACAAAAAGAGTTAAAGTAGCTGCTTCTACTCTTAGAACAATGAAAAAGCGTGCTGCTCAAGCTGCTTCAGCTGAGTAAGTCCCAACCCCTGGGACTCCGGCTTTGAAAGCCACACAAAAAATTAAAGAGTTTCTCGGTTGGAGAAGCGCACCCAAACCTCATATAACATTAAATGACGAGTATTATGGTCATTTAGCCCCTTTTAGACTTCCTCTTATACTGACAGTACTTGTAATGCTGATAGGTACGTTAGGATATATGATCATTGATGATTTTCCGCTTATGGATGCTATATACCAGACAGGTATTACATTCACCACCGTTGGTTTTGGAGAGATAAAACCCATATCAGATCTGGGACGTATCTTTACCATTACACTCATCATCTTTGGTTTCGTCGTATTTTCTATCGCCATCGGTATTATTGCAGAGGTCGTAAAAAAAGGCGAGTTTCAAAAAACTGTCAAGGAACGTAAAATGCTTTATGAAATTGCTAGACTGAAACAACACTTCGTTGTCTGTTATCACAATGAGTTTACGATACAAGTGACCAAACAACTCCGTGCAAGCCACATTCCTTTCGTTGTGGTCGACCCGCGTGAAGATATGGAAGAGATAGCCAAAAAGTACCAATATCCTTATTTTGTAACGGCATCACCCCACACAGAGCAAGGTATACTCAAGTCACACCTCTCTTCGGCTAAAGGAGTGATCACCCTTGCAGATAATATTGCAGACAATATTGCGACCATCGCTTCAGCGCGTCTGTATGAAAAAGAGATAGGACGAACAAGAAAATTCTTGATCATTGCCAATGCCAAAAGTAACGAAGATGATCAAAAACTGCTTAAACTCGGTGCAGACAAGGTGGTAACACCAACCAAACTCATGGCACAGCGTATCAATGCCATGGCAGCACGTCCGGATATGGAAAACCTCCTTCAAGAGTTTCTTTACAAGACAGATACCCCTCTAGATATGGAAGAGGCAAAGGTTTCAAGAACCTCTTGGCTTGCACTCAAAAAGATCAAAGCCGCTCGTCTCAGAGATGTGGCGAATGTGACGATCATCGGTATACGTCAAAATGATGGAAGATTTATCCCTATGCCTAAAGGCGATACGATCATCATGCCTGATTCAAAGCTCTTGCTGATCGGTACAGGTACGGGTATCGCAAAAGCAAAAAAGATCATGCGCAAAAAAGAAAAACCAGAGGAACTCAAATATGTTTAAACTGATCGCCATTGAAAATGGGTTGGATAATGTACAAGGTTTTTATTGCGGGGCGACGAATGTCGGGATGAGAACCAAATCTTCTGATAACACTGAACTCAACGGTGATGTCTCTTTTATACGAAGCGAGACTCCTTGTGATATTTCAGTGCTCTTTACAAGCAATACATTTCAGGCTGCACCTATCAAACATTTTCAAAAATACCCTAAAGATTTTCAAACCGATTTTATTCTCATCAATGCCAAAAATGCAAATGCGATGACTGGTGAAAAGGGGATTGAAGATATCGAGTCCATTATGTCCGTGCTTTCAAATAAACTGAATGTACTTAACCCGGTGATGAGCTCTACAGGTGTCATAGGCTACCGTTTGCCTATAGATAAGATAACCTCTGCTTTTGACAAACTTGATTTCAATACTTCAAACTCACATCAGACAGCACGTGCCATCATGACAACTGACAGCTTTAAAAAAGAGTTGGCTTACAGAGTGGAGCTTGAAGACGGTAACGCTTTTAACATTGCAGCCATCTGTAAAGGTGCGGGGATGATAAATCCCGCTATGGCTACTATGCTCTGTTTTATCATCACTGATGCCAACATTCCAAAGACTGACATGGATGAACTGCTCAAAGAAGGTACAGAGGGTTCATTCAACCGTATTTCTGTGGATGGTGACACCTCCACCAATGATACCGTCATGCTGCTCTCAAACAAACAAAGTGGGCATTATCATAAAGAAGCCTTCGCTGAAGCTCTAAACAAGATCATGTTCGAACTGGCTATGCTTATTCTCAAAGACGGCGAAGGGGCAAACAAAGTCGTCGCCTTTGAAGTCAAAGGGGCCAGAAGTGAAGAAGAAGCGAAAAAAGCAAGTATGGCATTAAGCAACTCTCTTTTGGTCAAAACTGCGCTCTTTGGAGAAGACCCTAACTGGGGACGTATCGCTTCGACCATAGGAGCTTCGGGCATAGCTTGTGATGACAATACGCTTACCATTCACTATGATGACCTTCTTATCTATTCCAATGAATTTAGAGAGTTGGACAAGGTACGTGAGGACAAAGCATACGCGATCATGAAGCAAGAGCGTTTCAAAGTCACTTGCGACATCGGTTTAGGTGATGCAAGCTACACCTCATATGGCTGTGATCTGAGCTATGAATATGTCAAAATAAATGCAGAATATCGTACGTAAAAATTATAACTTTTAACTATTTGCTAACCACAAAAAAGTTATAATAATGAAATATATTAATACTAGGAATTAAAATGTTACACGAATACAGAGACGAAATCCATGATCTTAAAATGAGCAATGCACACTTTGCCAAGATCTTTGAAAAGCACAATGAACTTGACAAACAAGTCGAAGATGCAGAAGCAGGTCGTACACTTCTAACAGATATGGAACTTGAAGTATTGAAAAAAGAGAAGCTTCTTTTAAAAGATGAAGCGTATAAAATGATCTTGGATTATAAAAAATCTCAGGCATAATCCAAGACTTTCAGTCTATGGGGATGAACCCCATAGATAAATCTTCTTATCAAAAACTGATTACACTTTTACCTATCTTATCTGGAATATAATACTATGGCAGCATTTAACACCCTGAAGCACCTTTCAAAAGCACTTCTGGAGAGACTCGATACACTACATTTTACATCCATGACTCAGATACAAGAGAAAGCTATCAAACCTATCTTTGAAGGTCACGATATCATAGCCCAATCCAAAACAGGTTCAGGAAAAACGTTGGCCTTTGGATTACCCTGTATAGTAAGGGCAGATACAAACCAAAACAGACCCCAAACCCTCATCATTGCACCTACCAGAGAGCTTAGCGATCAAATAGCTGTTGAACTAAGAAAAGTAGCATCCTACAAACCTAATCTAAAGATACTTACCCTCTATGGAGGGGTTCCTCTGCGTGCGCAAGCTGATTCACTTGCAAAGGGTGCCCATATACTCATAGGTACTCCCGGGCGCATACAGGACCACTTGGCAAAAGGAACTCTCCAACTAGACACCATACAAATACTGGTACTGGATGAAGCAGACCGCATGCTTGATATGGGTTTCTATGAT
Organism: Sulfurovum sp.; assembly: GCA_036568165.1. GTDB lineage: Bacteria > Campylobacterota > Campylobacteria > Campylobacterales > Sulfurovaceae > Sulfurovum. The sequence continues at coordinate 11,710 of DATCTA010000251.1, read as the reverse complement.
GATATCATCAAAATAGACTCCAACATACCCCATGCCAAACAAACCCTGCTATTCTCAGCAACATTCCCTGATCAGATAGAAAAGCTTGCCAGTACATTGTTGAAGAAACCACTTACGATAAAAGTAGATACGATCCAAGAACAGGACAAGATAGATGAAATCGTCTATGAAACCTCTGATAAATTTAAAACACTTACCGCACTGATCCAATCCTATAAACCTGAATCCCTTCTTATCTTTTGCAACACCAAAGCAGATGTGATCTCTTTGACAGATATGCTGCATGATGATGGACACTCGGTTATAGATATCCATGGTGATCTTGATCAAAATGATCGAAATGAATCCGTGATCGCTTTCTCCAACAGATCAAAACGTATCATGGTCGCTACAGACGTTGCCTCAAGAGGTTTGGATATCAAAGATATCGAACTGGTCATCAACTATGATCTTCCTTTTGATAAGGAGGTCTATACACACCGTATTGGGCGTACCGGACGTTCGGAGGCAAAAGGAACAGCCATCTCACTCTCTTCTCCAAAAGAGAATGAAAAATGTGCCTATATCACGTCTCAGGCAAGAAAAGAGTCAGAAGGAAAACTGCATGTAGACAGATCATTTAAAATGATCTCAGATTTTGATACACTCTGCATTAATGGCGGCAAGAAAACCAAACTTCGTGCAGGTGATATACTGGGTACTTTCTGCAAAGAGTTAGGCATTGATCCAAAGATGATAGGAAAGATAAACATTACAGAAACCAAATCTTATATAGCACTGCATCATAGTGTGACAGAACGTGTCTTTAAAGCTTTAAAGAATACAAAGATAAAGAAGAAAAAATATACAGCCTGGATATTAAAATAGTCTTGAGAGATCTAGACTAGCGGTAGATCAACCATATCACTACCACCAAACCTACTGTCAGCCAGCCTATAATGTCCATATATTGATGCAGTTTCTTCTCCATAGGCTCTCCGCCCCATGCCATAAGCCCTGCTACCATGAAAAACCGCAGTCCGCGACCTATGAATGAAGCAACTACAAAGGGCAAAAAAGCCATGCCTACAACACCGGAGGCTATGGTAAATACTTTATAGGGAATAGGTGAAAAGCCGGCAATAAAAATAGCCCAAACTCCCCAGGATTCAAACCAGTTTTTTGCGAGTTCATATCGGTCATAATAACCATAATTATGTAATATCGGCTCTATCAGATCAAAGGCAAAAATACCGATAAAATAACCCAGTATACCGCCTAAAACTGATGTTACTGTTGTCAGTAATGCATAGTACAAAGCTTTGTCTGGTTTAGCCAGGCTCATTGGGGCCAGCATGACATCCGGAGGGACAGGGAAAAAGGAGGATTCGGCAAAACTCAATCCTCCCAGGAACCATGGGGCTTTGGGATGTCTTGCCCAGTGCATTGCTTTTTCATATAGGGTAGAAAAAATTTTCATTTTAAAAGAGGCCTTTTACACTCTTGAGATCAAGCTATTTCTACATGAGATAGTGTGATGAGATCACCAATACGGTTATTCGCTGTATGCACCAACCGCTGTCAGTTTTTTATAACGCTTGTCAAGAAGTTCATCGATGGAAAGCTCTCTAAGGGTCTTAACACTTTCCAAAAAGTATTTTTTGATCGCAGCCGCAGCAGTCTCTTTATCACGGTGTGCACCTATAAGCGGTTCATCAAGTACATCATCGACCAAACCGTGAGAAAGCAGATCCTCTGGTGTGATCTTTAAGGCTTTGGTAGCCGCCTCTACTTTGCTTGGATCGCTCCATAAGATCGCCGAACACCCTTCAGGCGATATAACAGAGAAAACAGAGTATCTCATCATAGCAAGCTTATCAGCCACACCTATAGCAAGAGCACCGCCCGAGCCGCCTTCACCGATAACTATAGAAACCATCGGCACTTTCACAGAAGCAAATTCAAAAAGGTTCTTCGCGATAGCCTCACTCTGCCCTCTCTCTTCTGCGCCCAGACCAGGATATGCACCCGGAGTGTCTATAAGCATCAATACCGGAATGTCAAATTTCTCTGCCATTCTCACTGCACGTAATGCTTTTCTATATCCTTCTGGATTTGGCATACCAAAATTTCTTTTTATCTTATTTTTGACACCTCGACCTTTCTGTTCACCGATCACCATGGTCTTTTGTCCATTGATCCAACCGATATAGCATAAGATCGCCGGGTCATCTCTAAATGCACGATCACCGTGTATCTCATACGCATCATGCATTAAATCTCTGATATAGTCTAAAGCATAAGGTCTATCTGGATGACGTGCCAATTGAAGTTTTTGAAAGTCCGTCAACGCTCCGTAAGTCTTCTGTACTTCTTTTTCCAACTCATTTTGATACTTGTTTACAGCGTCAAAATTTGCAATGGCATGTGCCGATACAATCTCTTCTTGTATCTTTTCAATTTTGCTCTCAAAATCCAAATAAGTTGCCATAATCGATCCTTATACTTTTTTAAAGATGACTACGCCGTTCGTCCCACCAAAACCGAATGAATTACTCATAACAACATTGAGCTCTGCTTTTCTAGCCTCATTAGGTACATAGTCAAGGTCACAATTCTCATCAGGTGTCGTATAATTGATCGTAGGAGGTAGTACACCGTCTCTCATAGCCATAAGACATACTACAGCCTCTATTGCACCTGCAGCACCAAGACAGTGACCTATCTGACCTTTGATAGAACTTACCGGAGGACAGTTCTCTTTACCGCCAAACAGCTCTTTGAGTGCCGCTGTTTCATTCTTGTCATTGATCGGTGTTGATGTACCATGTGCATTGACATAATCTACTTTTGGCTCACCCGCCATCTTATAAGCACCCTTCATTGCACGAAGAGGACCATCCATTGTCGGTGTAGTAATGTGGTTCGCATCACCGCTCTCACCAAACCCAATAAGTTCACCATAGATCGTCGCTCCACGCGCAACAGCATCTTCATACGTCTCCAATACCAGTGCAGCTGCACCTTCCCCCATTACAAAACCGTCACGGTCTGTATCAAATGGTCTAGAGGCAGTTTGAGGATCATCATTTCTTGTAGAAAGTGCTTTCATTGCGGCAAACCCACCAATTCCCACTTCACAGATCGCAGATTCAGCACCGACTACCAGCATTTTATCTGCTGTACCCACCATGATGGACTTTGCAGCCTCACCGATAGCATGCGTACCAGCAGCACAAGCCGTCACTGAGGAAAGATTTGGACCTTTAAGCCCTTGATAAATAGAGATAAAGCCACCCAGCATGTTTACAAGAGATGAAGGAATGAAGAAAGGAGAGATTCTTCTAGGACCTTTTTCTGCACATACTACTGAGTTCTTCTCTATGTTCGGCAATCCACCGATACCTGAAGCAGATGCAACACCAAATCTTTCCATATCGACATCCGCTGGAAGTTTTGCATCTTCGATCGCTTCAAGTGCTGCTTTGAGCCCAAGTTGAATGAATCTATCTGCTTTCTTTGACTCTTTTGCATCAAGCACTGTAAGCGGATCAAAATCTGTTATCTCACCAGCGATACTCACTGAATGGCTTGATGTATCAAATGATTCGATCGTTTTGATACCGCATTTTCCATCCAAGATCGCTGCAAATGACGTCTCTTTATCTAATCCTAGAGCATTTATCATTCCCAAACCTGTAACTACAACTCTTTTCACTGGCTCTCCTATCCAATTCTAAAATATGTATTAATATTCCACAAAATACTAATAGATATTTTAATCAAATTCCCCGGAGGGAACTCAATTTATACGCTTTCGATAAACTTGATCGCATCACCAACAGTTGCGATAGCTTCAGCCTGATCATCAGGGATTTCGATATCGAATTTCTCTTCAAGTGCCATTACAAGCTCAACAACATCAAGACTATCAGCTCCAAGGTCCTCTACGAATTTAGAATCTTCTTTTACCTCATCCGGGCTCACGTTCAGTTGCTCTACAACTACTTCTTTTACCTCATCAAATAATGCCATTGACTTCTCCTTAAGTTTGTTAAAAATACCACTAATTATATCAAAAAAAGTATAAAAAGCTTTTATTTACGATGAAATCACTGTCTGCGTTTGTATAAATACGGGTTTTGTGTAAAAAAGAAGTATTGATGCATATATTACATCAGATCAAATGATAGGGATAGGGAGGAACCAAGACATAGCATTCATGCATGTCTTGGACCATTCACTATGATTAGAATTTGTATCTAAGATTGGTATACAAATACCGTCCCGGTTCGTTCATAAGCATTACGTCGCTATTATCAATTGAAAGCAGTGTCAAGTCTTTATATGTATTTGTTACAGCATAAGTTGTGTCAAATACATTGTCCACACCGACTATCAGCTCAAAGTGTTTATTGAATTGTTTTGTCGCTCTAAGGTTAAGTATTCCATACCCATTCAGATCTTGTTCTCCATTGTCTACATCATAATTTGACCATTCATCAGCTGCGATCACTTCAGCTCTTAGTACCAGACTCTCATCATATGCATAATTTACAGCACCAATGAATTTAAATGGTGGTATCTCCGGCATATCAGTATCAGTCTGACCTGTTAAAGGTTCATCTTTTTTACCTCTTTGATAAGACATCGAATAATCAAAATAGAGCGAATCAGTTGCAATATATGTTCCACTTAGATCAAAACCATAAATAGTTGCATCCACATTTTCAAACGCTTGCATCATTCTATCTGCATTGTAAGCAATAAAATCATCCAATTTAGAATAGAATACTTTTGCCTTGACCGTTGCATTTTCATACTTCTTTTCCGCACCTAGATCAAACTCATAATTCACGGTATTGTTCAGTGTATCTGTTCCTACAACTGTTCCTTTGCTGCTTACAAAATAAAGTTCTCTTGCATCAGGCACTCTAGATGATTTACCCAGACCCGCAAAATATTTTGTACTTTCATTCGCCTGATATGTTGCAAAAACATATCCTGTAAGCTCATTATAGTCATTGTTTTGCGTTGTGGCGTTATTATCTGTGATCTTTGTATCATCATAACGAAGCCCAAGATCGATTTGCAATTTATCCATTTTGATCTGGTCTTTAACAAAGAGACCTATATTTTTAGTGTCAGCATCATCAATACTTTTTGGGAATGTCATCATAGGCATATAGTCCATATAGTACCTGCCATCCCAGTTTCTTAAACTATAGTCTAACCCTGTTGTGATCGTATGGTTATCAACATCAAAACTGTTTTTAAGTTTTGCACCCTGCATCTTCGTGGTCAAATGCGCTGTCATTGCCTTTTTTGAATCCCAGATACCATCTTGCATACTTGATGAAGCGTTCGAATCAGACATAATTCTATATCTTGTCGTCATCGGGTGATCCACTTCTGACTGATATAGCTGGATATTTAACTCTTTGGAGTATTTTCCTAGATCTTTGGCAATATATTCCATATTATAGATATCTGAATCATCATAGAGTGCATCCATTTTAGATGATGGATAGAGCACATCATCACTTCTGTTGGCTGTATAGCTGAGTCTTAACTCTTGATTGTCCGCAATATCCCAGAAAAGTTTTGCCATCATTGTCTTTTTGCTATAGGCATCCATATCTCTATACTGTGGTTGATAGGCAGTACCCATTAACATTGGTTTATCAGCAATATAATTATCTATCTGCTCTGCAAATGTATTGCCGTCACCATCTTCGTACTGTCCACTTGTCTCAGTTGAACCCGTGAGTAAAACTCTAACATTGTCAGTTACTCCGCCACCAAGTGAGAAAGACCCTTTTTGATATCCCCATGAACCTAGACCAAGATTTACTTCACCCTCAAACTCTTCAGATGGTTTGATGGTATGTACCTTTACATCTCCGCTTAGAACACCAAAATCCTCTACATTGAATGGACCTTCATTGATCTCGACATAGTCTACATTGTTTGTCAAGACATGAGAAACCGGCGGGTCCATTCTGTTTGGACATGCACCATGTACTTTTGTACCGTCTATCGTGACATTGATATTGTCTTTTTTTTGTCCTCTTAAAACGATATCATTTGCGATACCTGATCTTCTGACAAGTGAAACACTTGATGACTGTTTTGCTAATGCATCTGCCAAGTCTGCAGACTCGATATCTTCTCCGCTTATATCTTTGATAACCTCAGTATCAACTTTCGTATCTACCTGTATCGTTTCCAGCTCTACTTCGGCAGCATTGATCCACAATGAACACGCCAAAGAGAGGTAAATTGCCTTTTTCATAATTAACTCCCTGTAAAATAATTGGCTTATACTAGTATTGTTTTGTTAATTATGTGTTAATTTATCTGATCTGATAACGAAGTTTGATATTTATTGTCTTAGGTAAACTTATAGGTGCATTCTTCACATCGATAGGAAATGCGCTTTTCACAGCATTTCGTGCTGATTGATGAAATACTTTTGGACCATTTACCAAGATATTCCCAACTTTTCCATTACTTAAAATGGTAAATTTCACATCAACTGTGCCCTGCATACGTCTTTTTTTTGCAATTCTCGGATAAGATTTATGCTTATTGATCTTTGCTCTGATATCTGCCAAAAATTGATTTTTCTGCGCAGGTGAACTTTGCATTTTTCTTGCTGAAGCCTTCTGTCTGACCTGCTTCTTTTGTGCCGTTTTCTTTTTAACGGTTTTTGTCTTAGGTTTTTTCTTGACCTCAGGTTTCTTTTTTACTTCTTTCTTGACCGGTTTAGGAGTAACCTTGGGTACAATCGGTTCAGGTAGGACCTCTTCTTTTATCTCAGGCTTTTTTTCGGGGGCTGGTTCTTCTATCACTTCAGGTTCCACGATAGGCTCTTCTTCAATGACAGGCTTCTCCTCAACGACAGGTTCTTCTTCAACTACAGGTTTCTCAACCTCTTTGGCCTCTTCGATCTCCTCTTGTTCTACCTGTTCTACAGTACTGATCATTTCAGGCTGAAAGGACATACAGAGCTGTGTCGATGTTTCATCTAATTTTTTTGGAGAGACAAGATAGCGGCTTTGTGCGTAAAAAAACAGACTTATGCCTACTGCATACATTACTATAGTGCTAAAATAGGAGATAAAATGACGATTTTTTAGCATAGAAGAGTCTTTTTGGGATGTATTATGACGGAAAAACGTTAAGGAAATGTTAAAAAGATTAGAAGCCCTGCGTATTTTGATCGGTTGAAAACACAGGAGAACTTCTAAGCTTAAGTTATTTCGACGTCAAGAATTATGACAAAGAAGTGTTAATTTAGTGTTAAGTTGTAATTATGAATACTAAAATATATCTTTATATTTCTATGTGCACCTTTGACATATCCAGGCTCACAATTGTCCCGACCCCTTTTTGTGATTTGATATGGATATCTATCCCCTCATTCTCACAATAGGATTTCACCAGACTAAGTCCTATCCCTTCACCATCTTTTTGATCATCGGCCTGATAATAACGTTCATGCACGCGTAAAAGTTCTGTAGTGCTCATACCTACACCTTGATCTTCTATGCTCAATGTATCATTGTCAAATCTTATGGATATAGGCGCATCCTTGGATGAATATTTCATAGCATTGGAAACAAGGTTGTCAAACATCTGTTCAAAACCTATCTTGTCCACTTCGATCTGATAAGGAACTAAAGCCAGCTCGAACGGGTTACGTTTTTGCTCTCTGAATATCTCTATGCGCTCTTCTATCAAAGTTTGCAGATCAAATCGCTCTTTTTCAATGCTATGCATCTCTTTACGAATGCCATAAAGGAGTTCATCATAGAGTTTTTTGAGCCTCAAACTGGCATCTTCGATACGCTTGATGCGTTTTAGCGATTTTTCATCTTCCATTGTTTTTTTCAACATGGCACTGTTTGCCTGTATCGTAGAAAGAGGTATATTGAGCTCATGGATAATATCGTTGATCAAAGTGGTGAGTGTGTCTTCCATCTGTTTTTTAGGTGCGAAGATCAAAGCAGAAAGTACATAGGCCCATCCGATCGCGACAAGCAGTACCAGTGCCCCCGCGATAAAAATGTTAAGCTCGCTCAAATGCCAAGTCTCTAAAAATCGATACACGGCTGTCAACAAGGTGATCATGGTCACAAAATAAATAACCGTGGCAACAATAAGCTCTTTAGTACGCCCTGTCATTTAATGCTCATCTGGTAGCCTACACCGCGTACATTCTGTATCTGTGTAGGAAAATATTTTTTAAGCTGGGTGATATAGACTCTCAGTGCCCCATCACTCGATTCCTCGGCAGAACTCCAAAGTCGTTCTTTGATCTGTTCCAAAGGAACTACTCTTCCCTGTCCCTCTAAAAGAACCATCAAAAGCTCTCCCGCTTTGATACTTAGATCCAGGTTTTTTTCATTGTGATAGAGTGTTTTTGTCGAAATATCAAATTGAAATTTATCTATCTGTACAAGCTGGCTTCTTACCTGTCTGCGTAGTATCGCCTGTATACGTAAAGAGAGTTCATCCAGGTCCACAGGTTTGTAGATATAGTCATCTCCGCCTTTTTCAAAGCCCTCTTTGAGCGATGCCTTGTCTGCTCTGGAGGTGATAAAGATACAAGGTGTCTCATCGCCGCTTTGGCGGAGTTTTGCCAAAAGGTCAAAACCGTTCTCATAAGGAAGGTTGACATCAAAAAGATAGAGATCGAATACATGTTCGTAGGTCAGGTCAAGCGCACTATAAGGGTCAAGCGCACAATGCAGGATATGCGCCTCTTCCTCCAAGAAATCCTCAAGGGTCTCATTAAATAATTTATCGTCTTCCAATACAAGTATTCTTGCCAATGTTCTCTCTCACTTTCTGTATTCCACCTGATGATTATACCTCAAAATAAATTACATGATACGTCAATATCATGCTATACTTTTATCCTAAGACTATGACAGAGGGCAATTTGTTGAAATTCGATCATTCACTTTTAAAACAAAAGGAGGGACAGATCCTGCTTTTGGGACTCCTGCTATTGGGGGCCTATTTTATCCTTGTACTGCTGTGCGGCATTTTTTATGCGAACTATTTTCAAGAGCTGCTCAGCATAACGATCACCAATGTGATATTTGGCCGTATGGCCGGTCTTTCCATAGGCGTTGCTTCACAGATGGACACAACGTTTCTTGTATTTTTCAATTTTTTTATAGAATCGATCATGGTACTTATACTCTATCCGCTTTTTGTTTTCAGCTGGAACAAGCTTGAGTTTGTTTCCTATCCTCCCCTAAGCCGATATCTGGAACGTTCCAGACACAATGCCAACAAATACCAACCGCTCATACAGCGTTACGGTGTGATTGGACTCATTTTATTTGTGTTGACCCCTTTTGCAATGACAGGTCCGGTAGTGGGAAGTTTTGTAGGGTTTCTGATTGGTTTGCGTCACCGGGTGACCCTGGCTGTCGTGCTTAGCAGTACATTCATCGCTATTATACTATGGGTCTATCTTATCAAGAACTTTGAAGAGCAGCTGGTTGCCTACAATGACATACTCATGGTAGTTATTTCGATAGCGATCGCAGCATTGCTACTGTGGTATTTTGTAAAGAGAACATTTCGCTAAAAAAGTTCTCTTCGCTCTTTACATGAACATTCCGCCGTTTACCTTGAGCGTTTCTCCTGTAATGTAAGAAGCGTGGTCTGAAAGCAAGAATGCTACGGCATCCGCCACCTCTTTTGGTTCTCCAAATCTAGCCAGTGGTATCTTAGAAGTAAATGCATCCTTTACCTCATCTTTGAGCACATCTGTCATCTCTGTTGCGATAAATCCTGGAGTGATGGTGTTGTAACGGATGTTCCTTGGTGCCGCTTCTATGGCAAAACTTTTTGTCATTGCTATCGTTCCGCCTTTGCTTGCAGAGTAGTTCGTCTGCCCTGCATTTCCTGTTTCACCTACGATAGAAGAAATGTTCACTACAGAACCAAAACGATTTTTTCCCATTACCTTAAGTGCTTCACGGCAACCGATAAAAGTTGATGTCAGGTTTGCGTTGATCACATCCATGAACTCCTCTGTTTTCATACGCATTGCCAATTTATCTTTTGTAATACCCGCATTATTGACTAGGTATGAAAGCTCTCCATCTGTTTCTACTATCTTCTTCACTGCTTCGACAAAAGCATCTTCATTACTGACATCAAAGCCGATCACCTCTGCTGTTCCCCCAGCAGATTCTATAGCTGCCTTTACAGCGTTCGCTTCAGCTTCACCCGAACGATAATTCACCCATACTTTCAAACCAAAAGCCGCAAGACCCTTTGCTATCTCTGCTCCAATACCTCTACTTGCGCCAGTAACCAAGACGTTCTTACCTGTAAATTTCATTTTGACCCTTTTTTTATACTTTGATAAAATTGTACCATGTTTTTATGGTACAATGGCAGAAAGGAAAGATGATGGAAAATAAAATTAAAAAATCAGTCGCGACCTTACTTGCGCATATCATCAAAATAGATAACAGAGATATCGAAAAGGAAGCGCCACTTTTTTGCAAACTGATGGAAATGGATTTTGATTGTAATTCTGAAGAAGCCAGAGCATTTCTTGAGCAGATATTAAAAGAAGAGTACGACCTTGATGAGCATATTGCCATTATCAATAAGGCATTATGTGATGACAATCTTAGTAAAATGCACATCCTTGAACAGCTGAACCATATCATCTACTCAGATACGATCACGCCTAAAGATTACACAGAGTTCGAAAAGATCAAAGAAGCGCTTTTCTCCTGCTGACCCAAAGCTAAAAGGGTCAGATCAGAGGCGCATCCATCTCTTCAGGTATTTCCAATCCCATAAGCTTAAGTACTGTCGGAGCCACATTATTTAAACCGCATCCCTCTTTCACGCTTGTCACACCTTCAGCTATCACAAAACACCATACTTCACCAACCGTATGGTTTGTCAGCACATGTCCTTGGCTGTCTTTCATCTCTTCACAGTTTCCATGATCCGAAGTAAGTACCACGGCATAGCCATCCTCTTTTGCTTTATCAATGATGAGTCCCAGCTCTCTGTCTACTGCACTCACCGCAAGACAAGCAGCTTCATAATTGCCTGTGTGTCCTACCATATCTCCATTGGCAAAGTTCACCACGATGAAATCATAGGATTCATCCATCGCTGTACGTACCGCTTCACCTACCTGGGGTGCGGACATCTCAGGCTTCATATCATAGGTTTTTACATCAGGACTTGGTATGAGCACCCTGCTCTCACCCACTACAGGCTCTTCTACACCGCCGTTCAAAAAGAAGGTCACATGGGCGTATTTTTCCGTTTCTGCTGTATGAAGCTGTCTTAACCCTGCTTCAGAGATCACTTCGGCCAAAGTATGTTTAGGCGTCTCTTTAGGAAAAAGTATCGGATAAGGGAAAGTCGCATCATACTTCGTCATTGTTGCAATGTTCAGCGGAGTTGACTGGCATGCAAAGGCATCAAAATATTCATCCCCCAACGCTGTAGTGATCTCTCTCACCCTGTCAGAGCGGAAGTTTGTCAAAAGCACGACATCATCCTCTTGCATTCCTTCGTACCCTTCAAATGCCACAGGTTCTATAAACTCGTCAGTCTCTTTTTTTGCATAACTTGCATCGATATATACTTTAGGGGTCATTGAAGTCAATGGTCTGGCCTCGGCGATCGCACGGTATCCTTTTTCTACCCTCTCCCAGCGGTTGTCTCT
>DATCTA010000250.1:0-4163 GCA_036568165.1 Sulfurovum sp. | reverse complement strand
TGTGAAGGATATTTTTCTACATTTGCAAATAAATTTGGAGATACAATATATATTCATCAAAGAATTATTGGTGACAACTTCGATAAGCAATATTTCAATACTGCAAACAGAACTCAACAATATAGAATATATCAAAACGCTTTATCAGGTGATTCATATACAGTTCCTTGGCCTAGTGAAGGTAAAAGATACTGTGATTTTAACACTAGTAAATATGACTAGTAGAAACCTTATAAAATATATAACTTTATAAGGTTTTAATAATCTAGAAGATATCGAATACCAATTGCAAAACGGGTATCTTTACTCTCACCGTTTGCTAGTTTTCCGTTTGGCATTGAGACCTCTACATATACGAGGTCATCAAATGTCTTCTCTCCAAAAGTGTATTGTAAAGAGAGTATTACATTATTTATACTGAATTTTCCTTCATAATCATCATCTTCAGGAAAAAGCCAATTACCACCTCCTGCAATACGGATGCTTTGATCCACATCATATTGCAGATAAACTTCTGCTCCTATACCATCAAAATAAATACCCTGATCATCACTCATATGGTTTTGCGTGTAAGACAAAACAGTACTAGCACTAAAACTATTTTTCTTGTAGGTCAACCCCAAAATAGAAGAGAAATCATCTCCATCTATTCCGACACTTTTTATCTGGGGTGTGATTTCATCAAATTCACCATAGTTCACTGCAGCACCAAACTTAAAGTCTTCAAGTTCTTTATAAATGAAACTGGCTCCCAAAGTATAACCATAATCTGTATTCCAGCCATTGAGTGCATCATGTTTTAGCTGAGCTTGTAGTGTAACATTGTAAGTATCTTTTTCAATACGCGTCTGAACCATTTTATCTGCACGTCCTGTTCCTGAAGGTTCGGAATTAAAGGCGCCACCAGCCTGAGCACCATAGGTAACAAATTGATCTGTAAATCCCGCGATATCATAATATGCTGACCAGTATTTACCTACGACCATATTATAATCTAAATATGTCAAGGAAAAATAACTCAGTCGACGATTTGTATTTGAAGCATCTGAAGCATTAAGAAACGGAGTATCTTCATCCCAATCAAGCCCTGCTTCATACTGGAACATCACCTCTAAGTCATTGTTGAATTGGTAGTAGTAATAAAACCCTCCCCTTGATCCTCCATTTTTTAGTTCAAAATTACCATCTTCACCACTATTGGTTATCTGTGGACGTATGCTCATATATATTTTTGCCGGAAGAAACATACGAAGATATTTGCCATCAGGCATATTACTAAGTTGTTGCAGTGTAATTAACTTTAATTTTGTTGGGCTATCAGTATCATATAAAGGAATCTCTACGCTGTAAACTACACCTTTTGCCACTTTGTCTTTCACTTCACTCTTCAAGCGTTGTGTCTCAGCATGCCCACGCTGTTCATCTTGCTTTTTCTCAATCTCTTGTCCTATATATGGTCTGTGACACTCATAGGTCACAAGATCTTTACGCGTTTTTGTTTTGATCAATCCTATGGGAGAACACACCAAAGCATCACCCTGGAACGTTATGGAAAATTCAGGTAGATTAAGAATTGAAGCATCGTTAGCTGTTAGATTATTTTTTTCAGCGGTCATGAGAGGAGATAAAGAAAATAGTACTAAAAATGATACGGTATTCATACCACGTAGCAATAGCACTGATTACTCCTTTTTCTTTAGGACTGCCTCTCTTTTCATTCCTTAGAATACTAATAACGGCGATATACTCTTCTACGTGTACGACGACGAACGCCACCTGCAGAGACAGGGGTGAGTGGCATACCAACAACATCTATGAAAAGTGAAACACGGTCAGCCTTTTCAGGCAATTCGCCATCAATCACATCAACACGATAGCTAAGATCTTCTCCGTTAAGCACAGGGTCATGCAAGGTAACAACCACATCTTCCATTTTCTCATGATCTATAAATGAAAGTGCAGCATTGGGAGGATCTTTCAGGAAGCTCTCTTTTCCTTCACTCCAGAAAGGAATGAAGTCCTGAGTTTTCATATGCTCTGCAGCACGAACGGGACGATCGGTAAACATCACTGTGATAGGATTCACCCCATGCATCGTAAGCTTACCATTAGCATATGTAAAATTCTTTGCATTTTGTACGAAGAGCCAGTCGGCCATGACCGTTTCACCCTCTCCCACTTTTGTTTGTACACTTTTAGTCACTTCAGCTGCTAATGCCAATGGACCCATTACAGCAGTAGCAGCGATAAATTTTCTTCTATCCATTTTGAATCTCCTTAGAATATTTATAGATTAAAACTTGATACTTACTCCAAGAAGAGGACCATTTACAATGAGGTCTTCAACAACTTCATCATCATCCATATCATATTCTAAATATCGATACCCTAACTTGATATCACCCCAATCATAACGGTATCCAACTCCAGCAAAGACTTGCCAGCTTAGTTCTGAATCTCCAGTACCGATATCAGCTTCATAAGGAATGTACCAATTTTCATTGATATTCTTATATCCTCTGACACCAACAAAAAAGTCTGTAAAGTCTTTTGAACCAGAAACACTTCGATTTACGAAAAGATCTGTTTCAACGTCAACTTCAAGATCCAGGTAACGTATACCTGCTGTCAGATCAAGTATTCCATCACCCGTACTGATCAAATTATAACCTACACCTCCTTGTACAAGCAGTGCTTTCATGTCATAACTGACTTGTCCTACATCATCATTAGGGAATGTATGGTTTTTGCTATCTCCCAGATCAAAATAAATAAAATCTCCGAAGACTGACCAAGTGTCGTTTCTACCACTATAACTACCCATAAAAACCATTTTCAAGTCATCAAGGATATCATCCGCATCCATACCCTCACCAGAGTCAGGTAATGGAGTAGTAGCGCTGATCGAAGGCAGCCAGCCATAGATAGTAATCTCATTTTTCCATGAATTTGATTCGATAACTGGTGTTTCCGCAACCGGTTCGACCGGAGCTATATCCCCTCCAGCTAAAGCCAAACTGCTTGCAACTATTGTACTTATAATGATTTTTTTCATTGATTCTCCTTCTTATCTATTCAAATTTTTATACAGATAGTATAAAAAATAAATGAGGTCAAATCTTATAAAATGACCCCAAAATCTAAAGATTAGTGAGGGCCACCCTGCATGTGATGAATAGGTTTACCGTCGACTGCTATTGCTTCTGTATTTTCAAGCTTTTTAATATCTTCTTCTGTAAGCTTTGGACGATCTACTTTTATCGTCAACTTGTTGAGCTTAGCTGTAAGCTTGAATGGTGGTTTATAGTCTGCATCATTCACACCCGTAAGTGTATCAGAACCGATATCAAAGCTCTCATCCCACTGTAATATCATCGGAAGTGTACGTTTCATTTCCTGAGTAGCTACTACTTTGCCATCCACTTTAAGCGTTCCTGTTCCAGACCGACCTAGTCCACTCATATTATTAAATGCTAGTGTTCCTGCTCCCAGACCGTCATATTTAAAGTCAAACTCAACAATGTGTTTACCTGGAGAAAGTGCTTCTTTCCCTTCCCACTTGATACGTTTTAGATCAATAAGGTTCCAAAGGAAGACTGGTTTGCCTTCAAGCAAATAGAAACCATAACCTGCAAAACGGCCACCTGATGTAAGTATCATACCTTCAGCACCGCCTTCAGGTACTTCTATATCAGCTGTTATCGTATAAGAAGCATTCAGAATGGAAGGAGAATCACCCTGTGGCAGACCGACCATCGGTTCTGTATAAACAAATTCGCTTCTACCTGATGTTATGTTTGGACGAGGCGCAACAATACGACCTGCTACTGAAGCATCCATTGGGAAAACCTGATATTTTTTAGCCTCTTCTATGAACAACTTCTTTAACTCTTCTACTTTCTCAGGATGCTTAGCAGCAATATTATTTGACTGGCTGAAGTCTTCATTGAGGTTGTAAAGCTCGAGTACTTGGTTGTTGAGAGGATCAGGGTTTGCAGCACCAAAAGCTTCCCATGGTGCACGGTTCACCTTGGTACTGAGCAACCAGCCTTCATGGTATAGTGCCCATTGACCCATCATTTCAAAATACTGTGTCTTATGTTGTGATGGTGCTTTAGCATTCTCCTTATCAAATGTATATACAAGACTGGTACCCTCCATAG
>DATCTA010000249.1:0-18566 GCA_036568165.1 Sulfurovum sp. | reverse complement strand
AAGAAGTACTCAAACCATATCGCATACCCTATCATGCTGAACTATTCTGAAGAAGAGACCGAGGGCGAAGGTGATGATGCTAAGACCAAAATGGTCAATAAGTCTGAACAAATCAATGCAGCAACTGCACTGTGGACACTTCCAAAATCGGAATTGAAAGAGGAAGATTATAGTGAGTTCTATAAAACACTGGCACATGGTGATGACGAGCCTCTAACCTATCTGCACAATAGGGTAGAGGGTGCCAATGAGTTCACGACACTTTTCTACATCCCCAAAAGAGCGCCGATGGATATGTATAGAGCAGATTATGAGGCAGGTGTAAAGCTTTATGTGAAGCGTGTCTTCATCACCGATGATAATAAAGAGCTTTTACCACCTTATCTGCGTTTTGTTAAGGGTATCATTGATTCTGAAGATCTTCCGTTGAACGTATCGCGTGAGCTGCTTCAGGAAAACAGGATCCTGGCAAATATCAAACAAAATTCAACCAAGAAGATACTCCAAGCTATTAAAAAGCTAAGTGGGGAGGATGCTGATACATTCATCAAGCAGTATAACAGAGTCATCAAAGAGGGTATCTACACTGACTATGTCAATAAAGATCTGCTGCTTGATATCGTGAAGTATAAAAGTTCAACAGAGGAAGGACTGGTATCATTTGAAGAGTATGTCAGCCGCGGCAACTCAGAGAAAAAAGAGATCTACTATATTATCGGTAGTGATGAAAAGGTGTTGAGAAATTCGCCACTGCTTGAAGCCTATAAAAAAGCAAGTATTGAAGTGCTTATATTGGATGATGAAGAGGTGGACAGCATCGTAACGCCTATGATCGGATCTTACAAAGAGTGGAGTCTTAAGGATATTACAACGATCGATGCGCCGGATTCAAAGAGTGAAGAAGAGAAAGAAGAGATCTCTAAAGAGTTCAAGTCTCTGACAGACAAGATCAAAGAAGTATTGGGTGAAGAGGTCAAAGAGGTAAAAACCTCTACAAGACTGACTTCCAGTCCATCATGTGTGATCAAAGACAGCTCTGACCCTATGGCCGGAATGGCTGCAATGTTCGCACAAATGGGACAAGAGATGCCCGAAATTCCTCTTATTTTAGAGATCAATCCAGATCATGAGATGATCAAAAAACTAGATGGACTTGAAGACAAAGCACTCTTTGAAGATCTTTCTTGGATTCTTTTGGATTCTGCAAAACTTTCGGAGGGACTTGAGCCTAAAGACAAAGGCGCATTTGCACAAAGGATAGCCAATTTGGCAACAAAAGCATTCTAAAATGTTAATCAAAGAGGCCGGGTTAAGGTCTCTTTGATATCTATGTTAGGAGTGCTTCAAACTCAGTCATCGGGATAGGTTTATGGCCATAGTATCCTTGATAGATATCACAGTTAAAGCTTTTAAGCAAATCTAATGTCTCTTTATCTTCAACCCCTTCTGCCAAAACCTTAAAATCAAACTTTTCAGCAATAGCGGCTACGGCCTCGACGATGGTAGCATCCCCTTTGCTTTGATGCATATTTAAAATAAAAGACTGGTCAATTTTAACCATATTGACCGGAAGCTTCTTGAGGTAAGCAAGAGAAGAGTATCCTGTTCCAAAATCATCTATGGCAAAGGTAAATCCAAAATCTTTCAACTCTTTGATCTTTTTTGCCGCATCATCAATATTGCGCATGATACCGCTCTCCGTGATCTCCAATTCGATCCATTCCGGTTTGACACCATGTTTGTAGAGCTGCAGCATCAGTTTTTCAACAAAATGCGGCTGCAGGAAGTGTACCGTTGAAATATTAATTGCAATATGAGCTAAAGGAAAATAGCCTAGCCGTTTGCTTAGTTCCTTGATCTCAGACAAGACCTTATCGATGATCCACTCTTCGAGTTTAATGATGATACCGCTCTCTTCTGCAATAGGTATGAAGAGTCCTGGTGATATGAATCCTTTTTCAGGGTGCTCCCATCGAATAAGTGCTTCAGCACCGATGATCTTGTTATTTTCTATATCCATTTGCGGTTGATAATAGACGATAAGTTCATTATTCCTTATGGCTTTATGTATGTCATTTTCCAACATGAGTGTCTCTTGTGTTGCCTGACTCATACGGCTTTCATAGAATTTACTTGTACCTCTTGTCTCTTTTTTTGCTTCATACATAGCTGTTTCGGAACGTTTCAGCAGATCATAGGCAGACATCGTATTATCGTTGAACATTAACGCACCCGTGGAAAAACTTAGATGCTGCTCATCCCCCGAAAGAAGAAAGGGAAGAGTAAATTTATCCTGGATCTTCTTGATGTAGTTTGAGATCATCTCTTGTGTAAGGGTTCTGTCTTTGTCTAGAACAGGGATAAGTATCGCAAACTTATTACCTGTGATACGTGCAAAGATATCGTGACTGTCAATACAGTCATTGATCCTTTGTACTATCTGTTTGAGCAGATGGTCACCCAGGTCATGTCCATAGGTTTCATTGACTTTTTTAAAGTGGTCGATATCGAGAAAAAGCAAAGCGGCATAGGGACTGTCATCTCCCATATTTGAAACAAAAATTTTGAGTTTGTCCAGGAAGAGCGTACGATTTGGGATATTGGTCAGCATATCATAATAGGCATTTCTAAGCACCTCTTCTTTGGCTGTGACTTCATTGGTGATATCATCGATGATAGTGATGCCGCCTGCAACATTTCCCTGTGTATCAAGCATAGGTACAGTTGAAAGATTCACATAAAGGTTTTGATTGGAATTGAGTACTTCGAAAGGACCCCGATAATTGCCTGTCTTACCTTCAAAAACCTCTTTATGGGCTTTGATCACTTGTGAGTTTGACAGGTGGTGCAGATTGGTGTTGAGTAAAGCTTCTTTGTTTTTTTCATTGTTCATATGCATAAAATGTATATTAACATCCTGAAGTTCCAAAGAAGCATTATAATAATAGATACCAACCGGAGCACGTTCGAACAGGGAGAAGAAACGCTCTTTGAGTTTTTCATGTGTATGTTTTATGGTCATAAAGTGCTGCCGGTTGCTCAATGCATTGTTGATCACTTTACCATAATAGTTTGCCGTAAGAATCATAATGAGCATCAAGGCAAGGATAATAAATGCGATCATATTATAGAGTTCACCCTCCATAAAAAAGAGACGCATAATGATAGGAGAATAGGTGACCAGTGCATAGGTGAGCAAGAGATCAGGTTTTGATGCCAGGATACCCATGGCTGAAAATCCTATGGCAAACAAAAAGAAAATAAGGGTCATTTGATTTAAAAGACCCGATTCAGGAAAGAGCAAAAAGGCGCTGCTTCCCCATACAATACCGCCAAGAATGGTATTGGTATAGTATTTGTCAAGCCAGATAGCTGCATTTTTAAGTTTATTGGTTTCACTTTCATGTTTGAACTGGAAATAGTGATAAAATCGGTAAAGAAACATGATGAAACTTACAAGCAGCCATATACCAATAGAGTAGAGATCCACACTCTCTAATTGAATGGCAGATAAAAGCAGGGCACCTAAAAGATTTCCGACAAGCATGATGGGTAATGAAATATAATAAAAGACCATTTTATCATAGGCAAGACGTTCTTCAAATGAGATATCTGTGTTATCGATGGCTTGATCTAAACTATTTTCTTTGATCTTTTCGTCATTATAATCCATATTGTGCCTGTCTATTTGAATTTACTTGTTAATTCGTATTACAATATATAGTTGAATCCTACATAAATACTATTAGATATATTTTTCATTCAGTAGAAACTATTCTATCATTTTTAAAATGAGAGATAGGGTTAAACCTAACTTATGTTAGAATCAATTTTTATTTAATCATTAGGTCTTTAACATATGGGTATACCACATTTTTACGAAGAGGTTATTGTATTTGTATCGCTTCTTCTGGCAGTAGTTGGAATCTATATCATGCTTAAACTTCATTATCATTTTGCCTTTGGTTTGATGAAGAATACTGCGTCCTATGAAAAACATAAGACATTGATCGATAATGCCAAAAGATATGTTTTTTTTACACTAAAAGTATTGCTATGGATCGGGTTGATCGGCACAACTATCTTTTCATTTTATTACCTTTCAGAGGGATCGAGCCTTAAGGCACTTGTTCTTGAATGGTGGTCCAAGATACCTGATGGATTTTGGACAGAAGCACTTTTTATCATCATCAGAATAGCGGTCATCATTGCATTATCACGCTATATACTGAAGATCATTTACGGACTTTTGGATACTTATGAACAAAAGGCACTTGAAAAAAGATGTTCAGGCTGCTCTGAAGAGACAATCATAAAGTTTTATAAACATACACATAATATGTTAAAATATACAGTCTTGCTGGGTATACTATACCGTATCACACTTTTCTTTCCGTTCTTGGAGATGATAAGTCGTGCATTATGGATGCTGCTCATTCTTTATGTTGCAGTATCTTTTGTGTTATTTGTAAAAAAAGGTATGACCGTCATAAAAGAGAAAAGGGAGAATCACTATGAGTAAAGATATGAAAATGTCACCGCAGAAGCGGGCAACGGTCGTATCGAGTTCTGTTGCAACACTTTTGGTCATAGTCAAACTGGTACTGGGAGTGGCAAGCGGATCTGTGGCAGTACTGGCATCTGCGATCGATTCTCTCTTGGATATGCTGGTTTCGATGCTGAACTTTTTTGCCATCAAAAAATCTGAAGAGACACCTGACAGCGAGTATCATTATGGTAAAGGAAAGATACAGGCGATCGCAGCGGTTATCGAAGGTACGATCATTACCATTTCGGGGCTCTATATCATTTATGAAGCCATCAAAAAACTAAAGAGCGGTTCAGTCACCACGATGCTGACACCTTCTATTGTTGCGATGTCGTTTTCTATTATTATCACCTATGCCTTGGTTAAGTATCTCTTGAAGATAGCTAAAAAGACGGACAATATTGTGATCAAAGCTGATGCACTGCATTACAAAACGGACCTGTGGAGCAACGCAGCTGTATTGGTTGCTTTGGGCTTGGTATATTTTACAGGTTTTGATGAGATAGATGCGATATTCGGTCTGGGAATAGGGCTCTTTATCATCTACTCTGCCTATGAGATCATACAGGAGGGAATAGAGATACTTTTAGACCGTGCACTAGATGTTGAAATAGTCGAAAAGATCGATGATATTATCTCAAACCATCCTGAGATAACAAGTCACCATTGGCTTAGAACACGTACAGACGGCACAACCAATTTTGTAGAGTTTCATATGGTGTTGCGTCCGAACATGCTGCTGCTTGAAGCGCATCGTATTGCTGATGAGGTCGAAGACAAGATACACCTGCTTGATAAAAATAAAAAGTGGATCATCACACCGCACTTTGATCCTTATGATGATGAGTATTTGAATATTGCGATGTTAGACGGAAAGCGTTTGATCCGTGAACGCAAAAAGAAATCACAATGAAAAGTGAAAGGTTGATCTATCTTCTTTCTCCTCAATCTAAAGAGGGAACCATTCATATGCCAATGATAACATTTAAGCTTCTCCCTGAAAACATTGATCTTTCAGACTGTGATATTTTGATGTTCACTTCCAAACAAGCGGTAAGAAGTGTGAATAGCTTGACGGATGAATGGAAAAAATACCCATGCTTGGCCATAGGTCAAGCTACGGCAGAAGAGATAGAATCACTGGGCGGGAAAGTCTTGTATCAACCCGAATCATTTTATGCGCAGACATTAGGTCAGGATATCATCAAACGATTCAAGGATAAAAATATACTCTATCTTCGCCCCAAAGAGGTCTCTTTTGATTCAAAAAACTTTTTAGCAAAAGAGGGTATAGCACTCCAAGAGCAGATCATTTATGAAACCTCTTGCATTACCTATGAAAAACATAAGAAACCTTCCAAAGGGGCTGTCATCATTTTTACATCACCATCGACCATACACTGTTTTTTAAAGAATTTTGAATGGGATGAAAGTTATACTGCAGTGATCATAGGTGAAGCGACAAAAAAACATTTACCCCCTTATGCCCGTTATGCTGTAGCTGATAAACCACTTATTAGCGAATGTATCATAAAAGCAAAAGAACTTTTACTCACTTCTAACTCCAAATAGGTTATAATAAATTTAACCTAGGTGGTGCGACTACTGTATTTGGGGTCCAACATTTATCTTAAGTGGGATATGTAGGTTCTTGGTGTGTGGAAGTTTTCGTTTGAGCTAGACCTGGTCGGCGAGAAATCATCCCCTAAAGAGAAACTCTCTCCTGCACCGTTGGCTATATAGGGCCGACTTTAAACAGAACGGCCACCCGGGGCATTTATGAGTGATAATATTTGCACGCATAGGGCTTTTCAAAAAAGTTATCGATGAATTTTAGTTCGCTTTCAAATTTTTTGAAAAATCCTCTACGCACAACTCTTGTCACTGTTAAATAGCCCTAAAATGAAGCTATTGTATATTTTGTTATTTTGGAGAAAACAGTATGAACATATTGATAATTGGATCAGGTGGTAGAGAATACTCTATAGGATTGGCATTAAGCAAAGATGAGAATGTAGAAAAGATCTTTTTTGCACCTGGAAACGGTGCAACTGATGCACTGGGTGAGAATTTGGATATCAGTGATTTTTCTAAATTAGCCGATTTTGTTGAGGCCAATGACGTAGAGCTTACGATCGTAGGACCTGAAGCACCGCTTGTAGAGGGTATCGTGGATGTGTTCAAGGAGAGAGGGCTTACTATATTCGGTCCTACAGCGCAAGCTGCGCAGCTTGAAGGCTCTAAGATCTTTATGAAAAATTTTCTTGCACGCCACAATGTTCCTACAGCAAAATATATTGAAACGAATTCTCTTCAGGATGCCTATAATTTCATTATGACACTGGATGCACCTATTGTAGTGAAGGCAGACGGACTCTGTGGTGGTAAAGGCGTGATCATCGCACAGAGTCATGATGAAGCCAAGAGAGCAGCAGGTGAAATGCTTTCTGGAAATGCATTTGGTGATGCAGGAACGAGTATCGTTGTTGAAGAGTTCCTGGACGGTTATGAACTCTCCGTCTTTGCCATATGTGATGGAAAAGACTATGTTGTTCTACCTGCCGCACAGGATCACAAAAGACTGCTCAACAATGACCAGGGACCAAATACGGGGGGTATGGGTGCATATGCCCCAACACCTCTGGTGAATGATGAGATCTACCGCAAGTTGGATGAAAGGGTTGTCAAGCCTACACTCAAAGGAATGGAAGAGGAAGGGATGCCTTTTACCGGTGTTCTTTTCATGGGTGTAATGGTTGTCAAAGGCGAACCTATCATTCTTGAGTATAATGTGCGTTTTGGCGATCCTGAATGTGAAGAGCTGATGCCGCTGTTGAAATCTCCGGCTTCTGAACTTTTCTATAAAGCGGCAACAGGGGATCTTAAAAACGCAAAGATCGAGTTTCATGACAAGTATGCGGTTGGTGTAGTTATGGCAAGCAAAGATTACCCATACAAAAGTACACCTCCGGCAGAAATTATTGTTGATGATATCCACCATGAAGATATCAGCGAAAATGCACATATCTCTTATGCAGGTGTAACACGCGGCGAAGATGGAAAGCTTTATGCTACTGGGGGAAGAGTGCTGGTCTGTGTAGGTGTCGGTGACAGTATTAAAGAAGCACAGCAGCGTGCATATATGCTGGTAGGGCAAGTACATTTTGCCGGTAAACAGTGTCGTACGGATATCGCATACCAAGCGCTTTAGGAAGAAATATGTCTGAACCGTACGCTTCGTTCATTGCGAGCAGTCAAAGAAGAATCACTGCATTTGTTATAGACGACATTGTTGTTTCACTCTTTTTTTTCATTATTTTTTATGATCAACTTTCTGCAATTTTTTCAGATGTCACAGTAGTGGATGAAGCTGCACTTGGAAGTATCAATGCATTTCTTACACAAAATCTTTTGGTTGTCTTGGCGATAAAGGTTATCTATCACACGGTTTTTGTCTGGCAGAATGGGATGACTTTAGGCAAGTATCTCATGAAGATCAAAGTGATAGATGTGGCTACTGGCAATACACCAGACTTCTCAAAAGCATTCTTGCGGGCTTCAGTGAGAATCCCGTCTGAAGTTCTCTTTTATGTAGGTTTTTTTATGGCTTTTTTCATGCCATTGAAACAAACACTTCATGATAAACTTTCAAACTGTGTAGTTGTAAATGGCTAAATTTCTTTCTTTTTTCTTCTTGTTTCTTGTTGCAGCTATACAACTATTGTCTGCTGCAACCGATCAAGGGAAGATCGAAATAACTGCAAAGGACGTAGTTGCCGCTGCAGACATTGTCAAGGCAAAAGGTGATGTAGTAGTCCATTATGAGGACTCTGTGATCAAGGCAAATTCGGCAACCTATGATAAAAGCAAACAACTGCTTATACTCGACGGTAAGATCGAGATGATAGGATATGATGGCAGTAAAGAGCATAGTGATCATATAGAGATATATACTGATACCAAGGAAGTTACTTTTGATGAGTTATTCCTTATAGGCAAAAATGATATCTGGCTTTTTTCTAAAGATGCACATAAACAAGGAACGAACTATATTTTAGGACCCTCGCTAATCTCAAGCTGTGATATGGAGGATCCCACATGGAAAATGGCATTTTCACGTTCTGAGTATGACAGTGATGAAAAGTATATGAAGATCCATGATGCGAAAGTCTACTTATGGGATACACCGATATTTTATACACCTTATTTGGCATTTTCTGTAGATAGACAAAGAACTTCAGGACTGCTTTTCCCGGTTATTGGATATAACTCCAATGAAGGATTTTTGTATGAACAGCCGATCTATTGGGCAATCGCACCCAATATAGATATGGAGTTCAATCCGCAGTACAGATCATTAAGAAGTTTGGGAATGTATTCGACTTTGCGTTTTGTGGATTCAGCCTACTCTTCCGGAACGTTAAGGGTAGGATATTTTAAAGATAAAAATTCGTATGCGCAAAAGTATGATCTTCAAGATGACAGTCATTACGGGATAGAGTTCAATTATGAATCTTCAAAAGTCTTTTCAGATAAATTACCTTCAGGTTTTACAGATGGCCTCTATGTCAATACAACCTATCTCAATGACATTGACTATCTGAATTTGCAGCAAAATAATTTGGAACACTTCGGACTTGTCCCTCTACAAGAATCCAGGGTCAATTATTTTTTATATAATAATGACTATTATGCCGGTCTCAATGCAAAATATTTTATAGATACTAGAGAACAGAACAACGATGAAACATTGCAGATACTCCCTGTGATGCAATTTCATAAATATCTTAACCATCTTATATGGCAGAACCTCACTTACAGTGCAGATCTTCAGTTCACTAACCTTGACAGAAAAGAGGGTGCTACACTTCGTCAAGCTGAACTTAAAATACCTTTAGAGTTTACGGCATCACTGTTTGATGATTTTTTAAATTTTTCTTTGGGTGAAGAGCTTTATTACAGTAAATACTTTTTTGGCAATGGAGAGTATGTACATAATGATTTTGAATACTACAGCAGTATACATAAAGTAAAATTCTTTACAGATCTGACGAAAAGATACGAGAACTTCATCCATGTATTGCAGCCCTCTTTAGGGTATATTAAACCGGGGAGTGAACAACAGTCCCCTGTAGAATTCTCATCACTCAGCAAGGAACAAAAGGAACTGTTCGCTGTAGGATTGCCTGAAGAGCATTATGCTTTTAGATTAAGCCAATATTTCTACAATGAAAATATGCAGTTAAAGTTTTTTCAAAGATTTACGCAAAGGTACTATCTTGACAGGGAGTATGATCTTGGCGATATGAGTAATGAGATGCAGTATAATTGGGATCAATGGAGTCTTTACAATAACATCACCTACTCACATGAATATGGTAAAATCCGTGAATCATCCGCATTCATGGCCTATCAGACAGAAGAGTATCATGTAAGTATCGGGCATACGTATAAACAGCTTCTTCCAGACCAGTTTTATTTTATTCCAGCCAATGATCTGACCCTTAATTTTGGGTATACAGTGAATCAAAAGTTCAAATTGTACGGTGGATTTTCCTATGATGTTGATGACAGCTCCGATAACCAATGGAGATTCGGTGGAAGTTATCATCGTGACTGCTGGAGTATTTCTACTTCTGTCAGCCAGGAGATCACACCGAGACCTACAGGGTACACCACAGACAATAATGTTTATGTACAGTTAAATTTCATTCCTTTTGGATCAGTAGGTTCAGGAGGTACACCGGTAAACTACAATCCTTTGATTCAGCAGGATCAGGAGTTTTAGCAGCATGAACATAAACCCCAAAGAGGAGATAGAAAAAGCTCTTGAGATACTGCAATTACCTACGTTGGTCAACAAGGCAGACATCAAAAAACAGTATCACTTCCTGGCAAAAAAGAATCACCCCGATACAGGAGGGGATGTTGAACAGATGGAACAACTCAATCATGCCTACAGGTTATTGATGAAGTATATAGAAGAGTTTCGTTATACTTTTGATGAAGAAGAAATTTCTAAACAATTCCCAGGAGCAGACTATGCCCAGAGATTTAAACCCTAATATGTATTTTGAGGACAGAGAGGATGCCTCAAGGCAGCTGATCGAAGTGCTTCCTGTAGAGTTGCTCTCTCAAAATGAAACGGTAGTGATCGGCGTAAGCGAAGGGGGTGTTTATTTTGCTGACAAGATAGCAAGTGCTGTGAATGGACAGATGGATATCTTGCTCACTGAACCGGTTGTAGCGCCTAACAATCCTGAAGTGACCATTGCAATGGTCTCTGAAACGGAAGAGGTTGTCATGCATAAAGCTCTCATCGATGCTTTTGAGATCAATGAAGATTATGTCTACGGTGAGGCACACAGAAAATATGAAGAGGAGGTACTCACCTATGTTTATAAATATCGAAAAGGCAGAGACCTGCTACCTCTTCAGGGAAAATATGTTGTTTTGGCAGATGAGTGTATAGAGACAGGACTCACGATGTTAGTAGCACTCAAGTCAGTGATCGCAAGAGGAGCAAAAAATATCTTTATTGCTACACCTATATTAGATCAAACTGTTTATCAAAATCTCCTATCGGTCTGTGATGGTGTATTTTGTCCCTATAAGATACGGGATTATATTTCGATAGAATATTATTATAAAGAGTATGAAAGATTTAGTTTTGAAGAGATATCCGAGATTATAAAAAAACAAGTACAAGCAGAGAAGAAAATGAGTACTCAAACCTTCTCTTCTAAAAGGAAAGATAACGAATGAAAGAACAAATTGTAAAGATCAATGTCAACAATCTCGATGAGAAATATGAATTTAACAAGATAGCAAAACAGGCCAGCGGTGCTGTAATGTATAGACAGGGCAAAGCAGTACTTATCGCTGCTGTTGCGGTAGATGAAAAGGCTGTCGATGAGGATTTTCTTCCATTGACGGTGCAATATATGGAGCGATCCTATGCTGCTGCGAAGATACCGGGGGGATTTGTTAAAAGAGAGACAAAGCCAGGTGATTTTGAAACATTGACATCACGTATCGTCGACCGTTCTTTACGCCCGTTGTTCCCTAACGGGTTTCACTATCCTGTAACGATCACGGTGATGGTAGTTAGTTCAGATTCACAGGTTGATATGCAGGTGGCTGCTCTGCATGCAGCCAATGCAGCACTCTTTGTCTCAGATATTCCTGTGAGTAAAAGTATCGCTGCAGTAAGAGTAGGTACTGTGGGAGATGATATCGTGATCAACCCTACATTGAGCGAACAGGCTAAAAGCGAACTTGATCTTCTGGTGGTAGGTTCAGGAAAAGATGTGGTGATGATAGAGATGCGGACACTGGCTACAGAAGATGAGGCAGGTCAACGCGCCAATGAGTTTGAAGAATCAGCATTGGTAGATGTCATCGCAATGGCTGCAGAGGCTATAGATAGAGCAACATCTGAGTACATAAGTGCATTTACCCCTTATGTGAGAGAATCACTGGTCCTTCCTTTGGCTGAAGAGAAGGTAGATGAATCACTCTATGAGATGATCAAAAGCAATTATGCCCAGGATGTAGAAAGCGCGATTTCTCACATGGCAAAGAGTGAGCGTTCAACTGAACTTAAAAAAGTTCGTACAAAGATAATGGAAGCTTTGGAGTCAGAAGGTAAAGAGGCCGATAAGGAACTGGTTTCCAAAGTCTTGGACCGTTATAAGAAAACAGTAGTAAGGGCTATGATACTTGATAAAAATCTTCGTGCAGACGGTAGAGCGTTGGATGAGGTAAGGCCAATTACTATCGAAACAAACCTTTTACCTTCTGTACATGGTTCATGTCTTTTTACCCGCGGGCAGACACAGGCTCTTGTAACAGTAACACTCGGGGATAAAAAAGATGCTCAGATGTATGAGTTGATCACGGAGAAGAACGCTCAGTCAGAGAACTTTATGGTGCATTATAATTTTCCCGGTTACTCTGTAGGAGAAGCGAAATTCATCGGTGCACCCGGAAGAAGAGAACTTGGACATGGTAATTTGGGTAAAAGAGCACTAGAACCAACATTGGATCTGAATTCTGAGGGAAGTATACGAATGGTCTCTGAGATCCTGGAGAGTAACGGTTCTTCTTCTATGGCCACGATCTGTGGAGGTGCATTGGCATTGCGTGCTGCAGAGGTAGAGACCAAAGCACTTGTAGCTGGGATTGCTATGGGCTTGGTGAGTGAAGGCGGCAGGTATGCCGTTCTGACTGACATCATGGGACTTGAGGATCATGATGGAGATATGGATTTCAAAGTTGCAGGTACCCTGGAAGGTATTACAGCACTTCAAATGGATATCAAATTGGGCGGTATCGATCTGGATATTCTTAAAGATGTACTTCAAAAAGCAAAGCAGGGCAAAAAGCATATACTTGATCTTATGGAAGAGGCTGAGAA
The DNA here is from genome assembly GCA_036568165.1 of Sulfurovum sp. Taxonomy (GTDB): domain Bacteria; phylum Campylobacterota; class Campylobacteria; order Campylobacterales; family Sulfurovaceae; genus Sulfurovum. Next base: position 5,598 of record DATCTA010000249.1, on the reverse strand, counting down.
GAATATCGTTTCAAGTGAAGCACTTCCAAGCACAGAACATTTTACAGTCCATCCAAGCAAGATAGTGGATATCATAGGAAAAGCAGGTGCAACGATCCGTGATATCATTGAAAGGTTTGAGGTCTCTGTAGATCTTGACCGTGATGTAGGCGGTGTGAAAGTTTCAGGTGAAGATAAAGCAAAAGTAGCCGAAGCAAAAGCCCATATAGAAGGGATCGCTTCATCTCCGGTAAAAAAACAGATGGAATATAAAGTGGGTCAAAGCTATCAGGGTAAGGTAAAAAAGATCGTAGATTTCGGACTCTTTGTTGAGATGCCAGACGGATATGATGCACTACTACATATTTCAAAAGTGGCTAAAGAGAGAGTCAATAATCTTTCAGAACGCTATAGTGAAGGCGATGAGATCACTGTAGTAGTGATGGAGCAGAAAGGCAAAAAAGTTGAACTAGCCACCCCTGAATTTTTAGCATAACATTTCTTCTTTTCTCTATTTTATCTTTGAAGTAGAGAAGGACCTTTTAAATTTTTTTGCCCATATTGTTTCAAAATATCTTCTAAATAAAAAATGATTTCTGTTTAATACTTAAAAATAAATATAAATTATTCTTGTATTTTTACTTTTATTATGATATGCTGAGTGAAAAGCCAAACTATCTGTGAAGATAGGACGGAAAGCCACGGATCTCAAGTAGACCGCCGGGTTACTAAGTACATGCCTGCATGTTTAGAAGCACTGGGGAGAATAAGAAGATTCAAAGTGAGAAACTATTTCCCCTCAACAAAACCTGAATAATGTAACAAGGAGGGTTTTATGGAACTAGTGAACACATACTACCGGCTTAATAAAAAGTCTAAAGCATTGAAGCGATTACTGTTTGGTATCTTGCTTTTATCTACTTCTGTTTTTGTACAGGCAGGGGTTCTCAAACTTGATCTACAGGGGTGTAAGTCAAGTGCAGATAATGATTATCATCCAGTGATAGTACCTGATATCCACGATGAACATGCCGATTTCACCATGTATTTTTGTAATGATGCTTCCTATACGGAAGGTAACCTTAAATACTGGTCTGAACTGGACATGGTACCTCATCGGATCACTTTTTCCAACACTACCGGGAGTACCCAATCTTTTACTTTCAGAGTTGGTGGTGATTATAAAGACGCAAATGATCCAAATATAGTAGGTTGGGACTATGTTACTGAACTTACATTGGATGTCAATGCGACAAGAGCACTTGCAATACAAGATGGACTTAATCCTGATACAGTGGAACAAGAGTGTAAAACTATCGGTGCAGCAAGTGACCAAAATATAGTCATCACAAATGATGAGAGTGAAATCTTTCGTGAAGTTGTAGTAGCCAGTTATCCTAATGACTTAACATGTGTTGCTATCTATAACATGAGACTGGCAATTGGCTCAAGCAACTATAGTGGGTCTTCACTCCAAAGTCGTTTGATCAGTGTAGCATCAAGTGTAAATTTGGGTGATCAGACCCTACCTGTACCTGATGTTCAATCAACCACATTCAGTAAAACGATGGCAGCTACACAAGGCGGTAGTAGAACCTGGACAGTAACCAAGAGCTCTTCTCCAGCAAGCATTAATATAGAGAATACCTGTAGTAATGAGCCTCTAGACCTTCAAAAAGATGTCAATATTACTGTGAGTTGGACAAAAGGTCCTGTTACTCCGGCAGGGAATGTAGATATAACAACCGTCATACAAGCATCCAATACAGCTCATCGTGCAATCACTATCGATGTGAATGATACACTTTATAGCGGAACCACAGAATTGGCAACCCATGATTGTCCTGCATTTACGTTGCAGCCAAATGTAGGTAACCAGATAGTATGTACAATTCACTACGAAATTCCCGAAGAGAATGGTATTAACCTGAATGATCTGGCGGTAGCAACCTATAGTGATCCTGATCATCCGGATATCAATTATACAGGTACAAAAGTTGCAACGGCAACGGCATTTGTACAGGGAACCGGAGAAAATGAAGATGAAAATGCTACTATCCAAGATATTGAATCAATCTCAGGTTCTAATTTAAGTTACTCAGTAGATCAGCCTTCTCTAGGTATCTTTGTAGGTTATAATGCAGGTGATATAACTACAGACGATGTAAACTGGACATCCGGCGTAGTGTTAGACACTGGAAGTGTTACATTTAATAAGACCATCTATGCAGTGGCAAATACCAGTTCAAGTGGTGCTTTAAGTGATGTTGCATCTCTCAAGACAGGAGGTGGTACTGGTACGAACAGTGGTACCTTCACTGTCAATCTCTCTTCTTCCAAGCTAGTATCCTTAACGATTGAAAAAGATATGGATCCTGGTGATATACGGCCTGAAGGAGTAGATTTTAATTTTACTGTACGTAATGGAGTTGGATATAATAATACGGTTACCTTATCGTTAACACAAGATGAGCCTAGTGCTTCAATAACACTCTCAAATTTGGATCCAACACAATACAATATACAGGAACTTCCGGCATTTGGATATGCACCGGTAGGAAGCAGTACAAGGATTGTCAATTTGACTTCATTATGTGCTGCGACGGTAACATATACCAACGTTTTGGCAGACCGTCCGGCAGTTAGAGTAAAAAAGATCACCTATCCGCCAGGATTTGAAGATGGTTGGGAGATGACAATATCTAAACTTGATGACAATAATCTTACCTGGACTGAAATCAATAGTACTACAACTATTGATGACGGATGGCATACACTGATAGGAAAGAATAACCTTCTAGCTGGAACCTATAAGATAGAGGAGACACTACAGGAGGGTTGGTTTGAAGTAGCCAGAGCGACAGATTGTAATTTTACCTATGATCCTAATGTAGATGGTAACCGGTCTGATTATGAATGTATTATTTCAAATGCTCAATATTCAACAATTATTATCAATAAAGATGTTGAAGGAGATGCAACTGGTGTTGATTTCAATTTTACTCAAAATATCAATAGTTCAGTGGTACTTTCATTGAACGATGGTGATAGTTATTCTTTTGATAATGTACGGTTTGGTACTTATAGAGTAACAGAGAATGACCCTGCACCGAATTATCTTTTAAGTAATTTGGTATGTGAAGAAACAGATGGATTAGAAAATAGTGTAACAGATCTACTGATTCGAAGAGCAACAATAAACCTTGAACCGGGAGAAACAGTAGAGTGTACCTTTACGAACCAGGAAAAAGGAAGAGTGAATGTAGTCAAACTTGAAGACAGCGGTCCTACATCAGAACTTTGGACCTTTACTATAGAAGGGCCTGAAGGTATCATGGAAAGAGACACAAGCAGTGGAACACTGAACTTTGAAGATGCAAGATTAGTCCCTGGTACAGTGTATACATTATGTGAGATCAATGTACATCCTCTTTGGGATGCAGAGTGGACACATAACAGTGCTGTTGTAGATCCTGAGCTTATTGTAGATGGGACTACAGTGGATAGATGTTATGACTTTACTGTTGGGGTAGGAGAGACAGCAGCGTTTGAGATAAACAATATTTCTCCTACAGGTGCAGTGCATATAGGAAACTATGCCTGGTATGATGATGACAATAATGGTATACAGGATCAAGGTGAAGACCCTGTTGTAGGCCTCAGAGTTGAACTTTTGGATGAGAATGGAACATCCATTACCGATCTATATGGTAAGAGTTGGGTTGAAACAAATACTACAGGCGGGTATGATTTCTATGTAACAGATGGAAGTTATCGTATAAGATTTTCCGGGTTACCTGCCAACTATATTTTCTCACCGAAAAATAGTGGTAACCCAGATGAAGACTCTGATGCAAATAGCAATGGTGTTACGGATATCATAAATGTTTCAGGAGCCTCCAGGTTTGATATTGACGCAGGTATCTATTGTATATGTAACGATGTGGAAAGTAGCAGTGACGGCTCACCGGCCCTCAATACTATTACAGCAGCATTAATGATGCTCCTGACACTTATCATCGGTCTGTTCTTTGTAAGAAAAGAAGAACTCAGAAGAAATGAAAGATAGGAAGGATTAAAGATGAAAAAAGTAATACATACAATTACGCTTAGTACACTTATAAGTACTGGCAGCTTATTTGCAGGAGGCGATATCGCTCCTGCAGTTGCCCCTGTTGCTTTGGTAGATGATATTAATCCTAACCCTCTTTACATTGGTTTAGGTGCTCTTTGGGTAGATGTTACAAGGGATTGTGCTTGTTTGGATCTGCAGGGACAATTAAGAAGTTCAACCCGCTTGGAAGATTATACCTGGGGCGGGATTGTGAGATTCGGATATGATTACAATCAATACATCGGTATTGAGGCCCGTGCACTCAAAGCAAGGAACAATAGCGATACCTTTGATGTTACACATTATGGTCTTTTTTTAAAACCTATGTTCCCGATAGGAGAGCAGATGAATATCTATGGCCTTATCGGATATGGTAATACAAAGGTTGAAACGACCTGTGGGACATTGAATGAAACCTATAGTGAGAATGGTATGAGTTACGGTATAGGACTGGAGTATGATCTTTCAGATCGTGATTCGGACAAAGAGGAGGGTATTTATGACAGACCTTTTGATGGACATGGAGACCAGGAAAAGGGTTGGGGGCTTTTTGTAGACTACCAGAATTTGTTACATGACAGCGGACCGATCAAATACAGGGCCAATGTCGTTAGTTTCGGTATCACTTATGACTTTTGATAGAGTAGTATGATCAAAATATATCTGCTTTTTTCTTATGCAGTTTAATACAAGAACACGGATTATGTCCATGTTCTTGGTTACATCATTATTGCAGAGTATCCTTTACAACTATATCCTTCACTTTGTAATCTTTCAATGATCATTGATAGTTCATTTTTATAAGTTTACTTCATAACATTTTATTTAAAATAATAAATAATTATCTTCTATTTTAACTTTTTTGTGATATGCTAACCATAAAAGCCAAACTATCTGTGAAGATAGGACGGAAAACTACGGATCTCCTTATGTAGACCGCCGGGTTACTAAGAATACGGTAAGGGGTTACAATGAAAAATTTTTTGCTATCAAGTTTGATTCTTATTTTTTTAGCAGGTTGTGGCGGAGGTGGTGGCAGTAGTATCAATGATTCTACTATTATTCCTGATAAGAGTCTTGAACTCAAAGTATCTGCGTATATACTTAAATTGGGTTATCTTGACAATAATGGTGTACAAGATGGTACATTCAGCATTCTTCAAACACCTGAAGAAGGTAATGTAACACTCCTAGATGAGGTCACAGGTAGATATTCCTATGTGATCAATAGTGAGAATAATGACTCTTTTATCTATAAGATTGCAAATGGTAATGGTACTTCGTATAACATTGAAGTCAATGTTACTGTTACGCATATCCCTGTTATGACGAATGATGGTACTCAAGATGACTTTAACACAAATTTGCCGACTCCGATAAATGGTAAAGAGCTGGCAGATTTTAACTCTAACTTACCTGTAATGATCATAGATATGGGAGATAAAGAAATACCGGATGAACCTAAAATAAAGGGGAGTGTTACTCTTTTTGAACCAGATGAGACC
>DATCTA010000248.1:0-4573 GCA_036568165.1 Sulfurovum sp. | reverse complement strand
CTATGGTCTGTTATCTCTTCAATATCTTCTTTATTTACCGGTTGAAAATAACTTGGCCATCCTGTACCTGAATCAAATTTCGTTTCAGAAGAAAAAAGCGGGGTACCACAGCATTTACATGTATAGATACCCTCTTTTTTTGAATCCCAAAATTCATTTTGGAACGGTGCTTCTGTTCCGTGATTCAGACAAACATTGTATTCCAATGGTGTTAACTCTTTCTGCAGTTTTTCTTTATCTAATTCTATTTTATAAGGCATCATAATCCTTTTGCAATTTTGTATTATCATAACAGATTTTCTTTGGATTTAAGTTAGATTATCTTATTATTCATTAATTCGATTGGAGAAAATATGACAACATTTCAACTCTTACTTCTTATTGTCGCAGGAGGAGTATTTTATCTATTTTTTAAACAGCTTTTTTCAGGAGACCATCCAAAAAGAGGTGTGGATTTTGAAGCAAATCTCCCCGATGAACAGATCGGGGGTATCTCTCGCCCTGACAAGACCTTCTCTAAACCTGAAGTTCAGCCTACACGTATGGAGCAGCTTGTAAAAATGGCCGATGATGCCGTAGCACAGGAAGACTTTGAAGAAGCAAAAAAAGCATTGGGTTCAGCACTTATTATAGATGAGAACGATACGGAAGTACTGCAAAAAATCGGTTATGTCTCTATGCAAACAGGTGAATATCGTGAAGCAAAAGAGTATTTTGAAAAACTTCTGAACATAGATGAGAGGGATGACATGGCCCATGTTTCACTCGCAAATGTCCTCCATAAGCTTGGAGATGAAGAGGGTGCGCAAAATCACCACGAACGTGCTATAGAACTCGATCCTGAGTATGCACCACACCATTTTAATTATGCAAATACACTGTATGACCTGGGAAGAAAGAAAGAAGCGCTTGTTGGTTATAAGCGAGCTTATGAACTCGATAATACATTGGATGAGGCACAGAAGATGATCAAAGAATTAGGAAGTGCAGATGAGTAATCCATGTTTTGTAACACAAGAGGCGACTAGGGAGATACTTTTACGTGTGACCAACGTATGTGCAGAGTGTTATGATGACCTTCATGAAGGAGACATCATTCATTATGATATGAAAAATTATCGTTACTTGTGTAAAAATTGTCAAGAGAGACTTTGTGCTCAGATGAATGAAAACTGTGAAGTGGTTGAGGATGAGACTCCTAGCCTTTTTTGTTAATTTTTTATAGTTTTTGAAATAAATCTAACTATTTAATAATCTTCTTCATCCCTTTTCTTTTTTGTTTATGCAACAAAAGAGAAAACGAACCCAAAAGAAAAAATGTAAACGCCTGTCGGTGTGAGTAGAGATTTACTTGCAGCTTCAATTTTTATAGGTTAACGTACTCCCTTTTTAATGACTGGTGATATATTTTACTGCGTTTATATAGCTTAGGTTGCTTAGTTCAATTCCTTTATAGGCTATATCAAATGCTGTTCCGTGATCTACGGATGTTCTGAGTATCGGCAGGTTTAGTGATACGTTGATGCCTTCGTCAAAATAGAGTGCTTTAAGAGGTGCCAAGCCCTGGTCATGGTACATAGCAATGTAGTGTGTATAGTTTGCTCTTGTTCTTGGGATAAATGCAACGTCTGGAACAAGAGGAGAGGTGAATATTTCTTTTTCTATTATCTGATGTGCATTATCTATGGCTTTTTGTATGATCTGCTCTTCATTACCCAATACACCATCGTCTCCTGCATGCGGATTGAGTCCCAACACACCTACGGTTTTACTAGGTTTTGCTGTATGGTAAAAGTCCACAAGAAAGCGTGTGAGATCCTCTTCATTGATACTCTCGGCTACCTCTTTGAGCGGTATATGTTCGGTATAAAGAGCAACATACATGTTTGGGCAACCAAGCATCATGATGGCATGGGCATCAAAAATGTCTCGGAGTGCATCGGTATGGCCCTTATATTTTACATCTGCCAATTCCCATGCTTTTTTGTGTATGGGAAGTGTCGTGATCGCATCGACCTCTTTGTTTTGAGCAAGTTCAACAGCTTTCATGAAAGAGGCATAGGCATAGGCTCCGCTTTCTTTAGAGACCTTTCCTGCTTCTATCTCAAAATAGGGTGCAATAGTTTCGATGGTTTGAAAATCAGCAGGAATGGGAATACCTAATTTTTTGGCTGCCTGATCCAGCATATTACTGTCTATACAGTAAAGCACATCTGCATCTTTGGAGATAATGTCATGATTTTCAAGGGCAAGTTGAATGCCTATTCCATTAAGGTCTCCAACGGATACGGCTATTTTTTTTCTAGACATCTTAGCGTATCAGCATGGCTTTCATATCGAGTATCGCTTGTTCAAGGCCTGTATAGACAGAACGTGCGATGATACTTTGTCCGATGTTTAGCTCTTCGATGGTCTCAATTTCAGCGATCGCTTTGACATTTTGCATATTGAGCCCATGACCTGCAGCTACACTTAAACCCATCTCTTTGGCATCACATGAGAGTAGACGCAGATTGAAGAGTTCATCTGTGAGCATTTGTTTGAGTACTTTTCGTGGAAGTTCAAGCTCAGGGATAGAATGGTGTGTTTTTGAGAGATTTGTGTAGAGCATGGCATAGATATTGGCATATTTTCCCGTATGAAACTCTATCCATTCAACCCCCAGGTCATACGATGCGTTCACTGCACTAAGGGTTGGATCTATAAAAAGTGAAACCTCTATTTCTTCCTTTTGTAATCTTCTGATGGCCTCTTTGAGTTTAGGCTGTTCACCCACTACATTTAGTCCGCCTTCAGTCGTTACCTCTTCACGTTTTTCCGGTACTAGTGTGACACGATGGGGCTTCAACTCACAAGCAATATCGATCATCTCTGGAGATATGGCACATTCAAGATTGACCGGTAAAGAAGAAAGCGCTATGATGTTCTTAGCATCCATGTCCTGCATATGGCGTCTGTCTTCACGTAGGTGTATGGTGATCTGGTCTGCACCGGCACGTTTGCAAATGCCAAGTGCATCGAGCGGATCAGGGTCTGCTATCCTTCGTGCTTCTCTCAGTACTGCGATATGGTCTATATTCACGCCTAATAACATCTTATGGATTTCCTTGAATTATATTAGTCTGATTATAGCAAAAGTTTTTAAGATAGCATTTGTATAATCATTCCAATAATACCTTTGGAGTAAAAATGTCTGAAAAAAAGCCAATGCCCGTCAATGAATATAGATATATCAAACACAATATAGGTAATGGAAACCCTACTATCCTGGCCTTTGGTATGGCACACTGTTACAGCTGTCTGGCGATGTCAAAAGTCTTTGCACAAGTGCTCGAAGAACATCCTGAGTATCAGATATACTCCATAGACTCCCAAAATGACCGTCTGATAAGCCGTGATGTCTACAAACTCAAAGAGATGCCAACACAGATCTTTTTTGATGCTTCTGGGAATGAGGTATTCCGTCATACAGGTGCCTATAAAAAACCTGTACTGGATATTATTTTGAAAAAATACGGATTTGTGTAGTGTAAGGTTCATTTTCTACTCAAAGATACTTTGCACATCGCATAAAATTTAAGCAGTCAAAACATTTAACTATTACCTACATTATGATAAAATCACATTAAATTATAATTACGATTACATGTAAAGGCTGTATGATGGCAAAAAGAACGATCAAAAAAGCGGTATTGGCTTACTCTGGTGGGCTTGATACAAGTATTATTTTAAAATGGCTTCAGGATGAGTATGAGTGTGAAGTGGTCACTTTTACTGCTGACCTTGGTCAGGGAGAAGAGGTAGAACCTGCTCGTCAAAAAGCACTTGATATGGGTATAAAGCCTGAGAACATTTTCATTTTGGACCTTAGAGAAGAGTTTGTAAAAGATTTCGTTTTCCCTATGTTCAGAGCAAATGCCATTTATGAGGGTGAGTATCTTCTAGGAACTTCTATCGCAAGACCGCTTATCGCTAAAAAACAGATCGAGATCGCACATCAGACTGGTGCGGATGCAGTAAGTCACGGTGCGACAGGTAAAGGAAATGACCAGGTGCGTTTTGAACTTGGTTACCTTGCACTTGACCCAAGTATCGCAGTTATCGCTCCATGGAGAGAGTGGGACTTGAATTCCCGTACTAAGCTTTTGAAGTATGCAGCAGAACATGGTATCAACATCGATGGAAAAGGTAAGCCAAAACCTTACTCTATGGATGCGAACCTGCTTCATATCTCCTATGAAGGTGAGCACTTGGAGAATCCATATGCAGAACCGGAAGAGGATATGTGGTTGTGGTCTGTAAGCCCTGAAAAAGCACCGGATGAGCCGGAGTATATCACCATTAGCTATGTAAAAGGTGATCCGGTAGCGATCGATCGTGTAGAGATGAGCCCGGCAACGCTTCTTAAAAAATTAAATGATTATGGTAATAAACACGGAATAGGGCGTGTTGATATCGTTGAGAACCGTTATGTGGGAATGAAGGCAAGAGGATGTTATGAAACTCCAGGTGGAACCATCATGCTTAAAGCGCACAGAGCTATCGAGTCTATTACCCTAGATAGAGAAGAAGC
>DATCTA010000247.1:0-6221 GCA_036568165.1 Sulfurovum sp. | reverse complement strand
AACATGTGTCATTTTTTTTCTATCTTCTGCATTTGTCGGATAGATAGGTACAGCATACTCAGGCCATTTCCATTCTTTAAACCATTGACAATAGAAGTCAAGCTTTTTACTCTTTGTATGGAATCCTTCAACGATTTCGCCATCCACTTCAATACCGATAGCTTCCTCTTTTCCATGATCATCAGTGGCTAAAATAATACCAAATTCATCTTTTCTGATTTGAGACTCATCAAACTCATGTCCATGAGCAATATATTTTGAACCTACTTTTTTGAGTGCTCTCTCTTGCGGCCTATAGATGTTAGCCTCTTCCAGCCAAGTACCTCTATCTCTCATCATCTCATAGTTAGGATACCTAGAATCAGGATATGCTGCCTTTGCTGCTTCTCTAAGGTTAGGAAGCAGATCAAATGCTGCTTGATACCACTCTGGTATCGTTACCGCTCTTGACGGATCCTCTTTAGATGCCCAGTGCTTTCTGATACCTAAACTTCCGTCAGGATCTACATGGTGTACCATGATATTTGCCCAGAACTCTACCTCTTCCCATATCTCACCAAGACCTGCTTCAATATGTGCTTCAAGTGTAGCTCTAGTTGGATCTTTTGGTTTCCAACCTGTTTTTTCTAATGCAACTCTTAATGCAGGGTTACGGAAAGAAAGCCATCTTTTCGGCTCTGTCGCTTCTGAATGCTGGTCATGTCTCTCACCTGCCAAACCAGTCGGTAAAATGTAATCACAGTACCAGTTTGTCTCAGACCATGTTGGAGAAAGGTTCATCGTTAATTCGACCTTGTCTTCTCTCTTAAGTGCTTCGATCCATCTGAAACCATCCGGATTGATCCAAACAGGATTATACATACGAGGAATCCAAACAGCCAATTTTTCAGGAACATTAAGTCCTTTGCTGTTCCATTTTTTTCTCCACTCGTCATCCAAAAGAAGATGAGGCAGGATATGGCTCATCTCATATGTACTTAACGGATATTCTGGTGGCCAGTTCAACTCATTCCAAACATCTACTTTTCCAGGTGCTCCACCATCCACAGTAGCAGCATTACCTTTACCGTTAACAGAGATAACATGCCAGTGGTGTAGTCCCACTCCACCTTTATCGCCGGCCATTGCACCACGAAGAACAAATGGCAAGAATGCAGATCTTGCGATCATCCATCCACCTTTATGGCCAATAGGTCCTGCTCTCCAGATATAAGTTGCTACTCTTGCACCTGCATCAATGAACATGTCATAAAGTTTCTCTACGATACGTTTTTCGATACGACACTCTTGAGCAACAAAATCAAGTGTATACGGAGAATACATTTCAGCGATCATAGTGATGAATTCTTCATAACTCTCACCAGCAGGTACTGACTTGATATACCCTTTTTCAACAAGTACATTCAAGTATTCTCTGTCTTTCATAAGGTGTTCCCAGTTCACCCAGTTTTTAACGAAGTTATGGTTTACTAGGTCTTCACCGTTTATACTTTTTTCATTAAGTATTCTGTTTGCTAGGTAGAGATAAAGTGCTGTCTCAGTTCCTGGCCAACATGGTACCCATAGATCAGCCAAACCAGCAGAGTTCGAAAGTCTCGGATCCATTACAACCAGTTTTGCACCTTTTTTACGTGCTTCAGCGATACGCCCTGCTGCCTGCTGGAAATAGTGTCCTGCATCTGCTGCATGAGATGATTGAAGGAAGATCAACTTCGCATTTGACCAATCCGGAGAGTTTCTGTCATCATTAGTCCACTGGATCGTACCTTGTCTAGCACCTGCTGAACAGATATTTGTATGTGAGTCATAACCGTCTATTCCCATTGAATGAGGTACACGGTGACCAAATCCATTTTCATTTGGACGACCTACGTGATACATGATCAATTTTTTAGACATATCATCACCCACTTTAAGTGTGTCATGCATCTTCTTACCGATCTCAGCCATAGCTTCATCCCAAGTCGTTCTTACCCACTTACCTTCACCTCTTTTTGAACCTGGTGCTCTTTTAAGAGGGAAAGGGATTCTATCTGGATCGTACATTTGTGATTGAGTAGCATAACCCTTTGCACAGTTTCTACCACGGCTTCCTGCATGAAGCGGATTCCCCATGAACTTTCTAACTGCTAATTGTCCACCTGCTTTATAGGTAGAGAGGTCAACCCATGCAGTTAAACCACATGATGCTTCACAGTTAGAACATGCAGTAGGAACAAGCATATACTCAGTAGCTTTGATTCCCTCTGGGTTCTCTTCGCTTTGTACACCATTTCTACCAGTACCACCTCTTTTCCAATCATTTCCATCTAACTCTAAAAAGCTATCCCACTCTTCCAATGGAGGATAGAATGAAAGTGTTTTTGGTGTCGGTGTAAACTTTGTTTCAGCCATTGCCGGTGTCTGGGCAACTGTTTTAAATACACCTGTTGCAAGTGTTGCACCTGCTACAGAATAAGCTGTTCCTTTAAGAAAGCTTCTTCTTCCTTCGATAAATGTTTTATCGTGTCTGTTATTCATTGATTTTGTCATAAATACTCCTTAACTCAACGGTAACAATTGTGGGATTTTAAGCCATACATCTTTTGCAAGAGCCAACCCTATCAATGCTAAAAGTGCTGCAAATCTAAGCAACGTTTTGTTGTCATCTTTCATAGCAGACACTGCTAAGAAGAATGGTATGATGAATCCTAAAGCCATAGCAAGCCAGAATTGGATGTTATATGCACCACCAGCATGAACATATGCCAATGTAGCTTCTGCCTCTGATGATTTATATGAGAAGAAATACTCACCCATGTACATTGCAAATGAAAAGAATACTGCAACAGAAAGAATAAGCGCAAGATCTTTTCTCGCCTCTTTACTCCATGATCCAGATATAAAGATCATTGCTGCTGAACCAGCCATCAATGCTGCCCACATCATCTGCATAACTTCAGTCGGTGCCTGCCATAGCTCTCTAGCACTTGACTGTGCCATAATGATGGCAGTATACATCGTTACCGGCAATGCCAAGAAAAGCATGAACGGCATAATCTTTTCATAGAAACCAGAGTTGTTTCTAGCGATCTTCGTGATCTGACACTTCTTGCCACCCAATGACGGGAATGCATCAGCTGCACCGATGATCATCATCAATGTCATGATACCCAAGAAAAGTGATGCCAACCATGCACCCACTGTAATAGACGATGTCCAGTGCGGGTGTAGGAAAATGTTGACCATTCTATATGGCTGATGTAGATCTATCAGCGTGAAGAACAAAAATACATTCAGCGCTACAAATGAAATAACCGGCATAAGCCATCTCATATTCGGCATATCTTCTTTATTATGTCTGAACCATAAAAATGCTGCTACAAAAAGTACCCCTGTACCGATACTCTTTGCCCACATATTCACAGTAATGATACTACCCCAAATAATACCGGGAAGCGCATGATCCATTGTGACAATTGCTTGAGTTGCGTCATTTGCATATTCAACCATCTTAGTTACCTCCCTCTTTCTCTAAACCTATAAAACTTGTATTATCCAGTTTCTTTTTACCAGTGAACGGCTCTGTAAATCTATCAAGTATAGAACGGTTTGGATCACCAGGGTGACCCTTAAGGTGTGTTATGTTGTTAAACAAGTTATACCCTTCTAATCTTTCGTGTGCAAGTGGGTTAAGTGTCTGATTACCACCACCAACATAGAAGTGTGTCGGATAAGTGTGCTTTTCAGGCTTACGAACTTGAACAGCTCCTCTATGTTCCATAATATAAAGTGAAATATTGCTATGGTCATCATCAAGATCACCAAAGATATTTGCTTCAACCGGACAAGCTACAACACATGCCGGCATTAAGCTAGACTCAATACGGTGTGCACAATATGTACATTTATCTGCTGTGTTTGTTTCCGGATCCATATAGATCGCTCCATAAGGACATGCCATTATACATCCAGCACATCCGATACATCTGTTACTGTCTACGTTTACAATACCGTTTTCCAAATAGTGTAATGCAGATACTGGACAGATACGCTCACAAGGTGCATTCTCACAGTGGTTACAACGTAATGGTGTAAAAGATCTTCTTGTATCCGGGAATGTTCCCACATCAATATATTTTACACGAAGACGCCAAGAGCCTAGTGGCACTTCATTTTCCACTTTACAAGCGATCTCACAACCTTTACAACCCATACACAGGTTAAGGTCAACTAAGAAACCTAGTTTCATATTTCCTCCTTTAGTTTAGCTAAACTTATAATTATTATAAGTACCAAATAATTATTGCAGATTACTGGTATTGCTTGTAAAAATATTATTCAACTTTGGATTAAAAGATGGTTATTTGTTGCTAGAAACTAAAGGTTTTTGAGGGGTTATGTTTCAAAAGGAAATTAAACCATCAATATATATGAAGAGAGTCATCACTTTATATGAAATGAAAAAGTAGAACCCTTCTCCTGTTCACTCTCTATCTCGAGTGAAGTGCCATGTAATTGTAGTATTCTTTTTACAATAGAAAGTCCCAACCCCATCGAGTTATCCCAGCTATGTGTACCTGAACGATAGAACTTTTTGGTGACTTTTGAGATATCATCAGACGAAATTCCCAGTCCATGGTCCGTAACAGATATCTTCCCTGAATCTATCTTGACCAACACTTCATCTTTAGAATACTTCAATGCATTTTCAATAATGTTCTTAAGTACGATCTCCAACAGAGTTCTGTCTGCATCAATGTTATAAGAACTCCCTTCAATAACGATCTCTCTTTGAGGGTATTTTTCCTGCAAAGCCAATTTCACTTCTTGTGCCAATGCATAAAGATCGAATTTACTTGGGTGAAGTGTTGCTTCACCGCTCTCAAATTTATTCCATAGCACAAGCCTGCTCAAAAGCGCTTCTATCTTCAAACCGTTGTTGTATATTTTATTAAGAAATTTTTCCTGTAATGCAGGCGGGATATCTTTATCTTCTTCCAGTGTCTGTGCATATCCCATGATCGAAGCTATGGGATTACGAAATTCATGTGCAATGGCTGAGATCATATCAGCTCGCTGTCGGTTCTTCAATTTGAGCTTTGCATTGTATCGCTGCTTGATATCCTCACGTTTTTTTGCACTGTGAAGTACTTTAATGAGATTCTGATTGATATCTTCGAACTCTTGAGTAAAAAAATGTGCTTTATAATCGATCTGCTCTGTCTTATCAAGCTTTTCCAGATATTCATTGATGATCAGCAACTCATTTTGCATCCTCGCTGCACCACGATATATAGCATAAATAAATATTGAAAATCCGAATATTAAAAGTCCTATTACATAATAGGCAGTGTTACCATCTGGTAGAAAAATAAAAACAATGATACTGAAAACAAAACTGGTAAAAACTGCAAGTGTTATGAGTCTTGCCATGATGTATTCAGTAAATTGAGGATGTCTGTATATCATTGATATCCCTAATAATCTTCTTCTATCTCAATTAAAAACTGCAAGAAATCTTCAGTGGCAAAATAACCGACTATAGATTCATACAGTTCTTGATCTGGCTCCATAAAATAAAAACTTGGAATAGCCCCGGTAAATTCTGTAATACGTTTTGACGTGTCTTTATCTGAGCGTTGCACTTTTAAGAGGATGTAAGGTTGCAGTTTAGCCTGCACTTTCGGATCGGACAAGGCACCCACTTTCATGTTTTTACACCATTTGCATCGTGTGTCCTCAACCATGATCATTACATTTTTGTTCTCTTTTTTGGCACGCTGGAATGCAAGATCCATATCTGTTTCCCAGATCAGTTTCTCAAATGCATCAAGCGTTACGTCTTTCTTTTGCAGTGTTTGTATCGTTTCATGTTTTTGACTTTTCAAAGGACTGATCTTTTCTGTTTTAGTGCTCTCCTGGGCATTTGCAGTGACAGACAGTAAAACAAAGAAAATTAAAGTTGATACGATTGTTCTCATCTTAGATACTTACATTGTCTTTTTTTCAACATCATTGATGTAAGAGATGAAGTCTTCTGCATCAAAAAAACCTAACACTTCCTCCGAGACAGCTTTATCTGCTCTCATAAACAAAATTGTAGGCACACCCTTTACGCTTGGCAACAATGACATGGCAGATGCATCTTCTCTCATTACTTTAAGCAGAACGAACTTTTCAAGTCTTTTCTCAACAGCCTCATCCTGCAATGTCCGGTATTTCATTTTTTTGCACCATCT
>DATCTA010000246.1:0-4153 GCA_036568165.1 Sulfurovum sp. | reverse complement strand
ATGGAAAAACACCAAGAAATTCAACCTATATCTTCACAGAGGGAAAGATCGCAGTGGCCAATAAGGTGATATTGGTGCCCTTTGGAGAAAGCAATCCACTGCCGGAATTTTTGAGCAACTGGGTCAATAAAGTCTTTTATGACGGGGCAGTGGATTATGTCGCAAGCAGAAATGTGACAGACTACACAATAGACGGAAAGGTCTACAGAAATGCGATCTGTTTTGAAGCCACCAGTGAAAAACTCTATGAAGGCAACCCGGAAAACATGATCGTACTGAGCAATAACGGATGGTTCACACCTTCCACTGAACCTACCTTACAAAAACTCCTATTACAGTACTACAGCAAGAAGTACGGTACTACCATCTATCACTCAGTGAATATGTCAGATTCCTATGTAGTAAAAAATGGGTTTATTTTTTACGCTGGATCTGAAAACTAAAATATCTTTCGAAGTGGATTCATTTTATTCATATCATGTATATCCTCTTGCATCTTTTTAATATGTGCAGTCAGGTCCTTTACATCTTGCGCTATTGCTTCATGTGTCGCTGTCGCTGAATGTATATCAGAAGCTATTACTGAAAGTGAACTGTCCATTGACTTGATATCATTTGATATGTTTGCCATATCATTACGCATAGAGTTCATATCCACAGAGATTGATTGCATATTGTTTGAAAGAGACGATACAAGTCCAGACATATTATAACTAACGATACTCACAGCAAAAGTTGCAACCACCAATAAAATATATGCAAATAACCGGTCACTTTTACTCCGCTTATCTATTTTCTCTATAGCTTCTACAATACACTTTTTTTCATCTTCTGTCATCTGCTTCCCTATAAAAATAATTTAATTATTATATCAAGTATAAACAGGTATTTCTATCACCCTAAAGTAGTATCCTGCATAAAATAAATTATGAATTGTAGGTTTTATAAGTCAATCTAAATTCTGATACTTTCTGTGTGTCAAGTGTATTTCTAAAAATAAAACCTAGAATACATCAATAACTTAAAAACATACACTATTTTTTTCTTTGTTTGATAAAAAGGGGATTGCTTATCAACCTTGACCTAAGCTGCATACTCTTTTGTATACCAGCAGGTCAAGGTTTTCAAATTTTATCTATTTTAGACTTTGGTTACTCACCTTGTCCTAGAGAGTAAGCACGCTCACCATTCTCGAATGCATAGAGGTTCTCAGTTTTGATCACTTCGATACCTGCATCAGAAATTCTGTTCATCATATCTGTGATGTCACCATTTGTGATCACATCACCTTGATTTTTATTATAAAAACGACATCTCCAGTGGTCTGTAAGGAAAGTTTCCGGATGACCGCTTGGGTATACTTTTTGACCACGGTTAGAGATCATTTTGAGTGCAATGTTCGTACCTTCAGTAAGCTCAACTAGCTTATCACCGATTGTATTTGAATCACAATCATCTCTTGTAAAGATATCACAACCGATAAGATTCATTTTTTGAGCTCTTACATTTGTAAGCTCAGGTTTTTTGATCTTGATCGCTTTGTCATATTTTACCGCTTCAAGTGTTGTTGGTTTTTGACCAAGTCTAGCAATAACCGCATCAGCAAACTCTTGAGTACCAACTTCTGTATATTCTTTTCCTGCAGCTTTAAGTTTTCTAGCAAGGTCATACGTCACAATACCGTCTTCGATCGTTTTCAACCAAGCATTGTGAACTTTTTCTGCCACTTCCGGCTGACCAACTTGAACCATCATCATTACACCTGAAAGCAATAAACCTGACGGGTTAGCTTTATTTTGACCAGCGTGACGTGGAGCAGAACCATGGATCGCTTCATACATAGCAATATCATCACCAACGTTAGCACCCGGTGCAATACCTACTGAGCCAGTCATTAATCCAAGAATATCCGTTGCAACGTCACCATAGAGGTTAGGCATAAGAACCATGTCAAATTCTTCTGGAGCATCTACAAGTTTAGCCATACCGATATCGATGATCCAATCATCAGCTTGTATCTCAGGGTATTTTTTAGCTGTTTCATAGAATACTTTTACAAAAAGACCGTCAGTGATCTTCATAATGTTGTCTTTGATCATACAAGTGATTCTTTTTCTACCATATGCTTTTGCATATTCAAATGCATATTGACAAATTTTTTCACAACCTGGTCTTGTAATGATCTTTAGACACTGCGTTACTTCCGGAGTTTGCTGGTGCTCGATACCTGCGTATAGATCTTCTTCATTTTCACGAATAGTAACAACATTCATACCTGGGAATTTTGAAGGTACAAATGGGTCATAAGCGATAGCTGGACGCACGTTAGCGTAAAGACCTAAAGTCTTACGGATAGTAACGTTCAAACTTTTGTATCCTCCACCTTGAGGTGTTGTGATAGGTGCCTTAAAAAGTACTTTGTTTTTCTTGATAGAGTCCCAAGCTTCTTGTCCAATTCCTGAAGTATTACCAGAAAGATAGACTTGTTCACCCACTTCGATATGTTCCCATTCTACATCAGCACCTGCTGCATCAAGTACTCTGATGCTTGCATCCATGATCTCTGGACCGATTCCGTCACCTCTTGCAACTGTAATTGTTTGCTTTGCCATTTTTATTCCTTTTATAATCAATTAAAATATACTCACATAGAAACTACATTTTCGTAGCTTCACCTCAATCTAATTTTTCTAGATTGTCTTGAACCAATTTTTCCCATCAGAAAAATTTCCAGCAGTATAATAAATTTGTGGGATCTAAATCTTTACATAAGTTAAGACTTTAATTGTCTTTTTTTATTCTATTTGTTATCCATTTTTAAGATTATTCTTATCTATAATTTGTATTATTATGTTATGAAACAAGAAACCTTAGATAAAAAAATAAAGATCTCAAATGATTTAATGTTCTACTTCTATAAGCATATAGATACAGACATCAATCTTGATGAATTAGCAGATCATTTCAAGATCAATAAATTTTATATGCATCAGATCTTTAAAGATGTTTTTGGACGAAACATTTATGAGAGTATTAAATCTATTCGTCTTCAAAAGGCCTCCAATCTTTTATTGACAAATAAATATTCGACCATTTCCAAAATTGCCAATGAGTGCGGTTACAGTTCTCAAACATCTTTTATCCGTGCATTTAAAGAACGCTTTTCCATGACACCTAATAAGTGGAGAAAAGGTGGGTATAAAAAATATTCACATGAGATTCTTTTACAGTCACCAACAGCACAAGCTTCTACAGCCAGTTTTGAACAAATAAAGCCTGAAATTGTGAAGATACCTCAGCAGACTGCCTATTATATTCGTCACAGAGGATACGGATATGACAAATCAAAACTCACATGGCAAAAAATTCAAACTTGGATCTACCAAAATGAATTAAAGGACTATACGGAGATGTCACTTTTTCACGACAATCCCACTATTACACCACTTGATGAGTGTCATTATGTAGCATGTGTAATACCAAACGACACAAAAGAGTTAAAAGATCAACGGCTCCCAAGTTTCAATATCTCCGGAGGTGTCTATGCGAAGTTTGATTTTGAAGGAAAAAGAGGAGATCTACTGAAATTTATCCACTGGATATATCATGAGTGGTTGCCAAAAAGTGAGTATATGACAACCACTAAGCCGCCTTATGCGATCTATCACAAAAACCACTATCTTAATCAAGATGAGGAATTTTCGATCAGTTTTTATTTGTCAATTAAATTTTAATTGACAAATAGTGATTTATACTTGTTGTGAATCTTTTGAATGCAATAACACTAGAGAGTCACTAATAATGCATTTTCCACCATATCTATCTATGAAAGCTCTGATCTTCTCTATCATTCTTTGAAACTTTTCTTCTCTACATACTGTAAATATATAGTTATTGCTAAGAAGGTCATTTGCTTCATCAGCTGTTTTGAGTCCATGGCTTCCATAACCCTCAATATCTCTGATGATTGTATAACCTTTTACATCAGCTTGTTTAAATATCTCTAATAGTCTATTTGTATAAATAGATTCAATAATTACTTCAACTTTTTTCATTTTTTCCATAATTAACCCCACAAAATAGTAATAAAGTAGTAGTATAGTGGTATCCCTAAAGATATGTTAAAAGGGAAAGTTACCGCTAAACTCAATGG
>DATCTA010000245.1:0-2927 GCA_036568165.1 Sulfurovum sp. | reverse complement strand
ATAAAGCTGCAATGCCAACAAAGAAGTAGGTGCCATCAACACACTTTTATGAGGCAATGCCATCATGACTGATGCAAGTATCACCATGGTTTTACCAGAACCCACATCTCCGACCACCATTCTCTTCGCTGCTTTATCTGTTCTGGCAAGATCTGTACGTATCTGCGAAATGACTTCCTGCTGCTCATCGGTAAGTGTAAAAGGCAAGTTTTCTACAAAAGGCTCAATATCTCCGTTTAATGCTCTATGTGCCGGAAAATCTATCTTTTTTCCTCTCAGTTTTTTCAAATGGTTATAGGCTTCAATAAATTTAAGTACTGCTACAAAGTCAGGTTTGAACTTCGTACCTTCATAGACCTCATCCATACTTTTAGGAAAATGTATATGCATCAGTACAGATACCTCTTTACTGTCCAGACCCTCATTATAAAGATTTTTTTCATTGATGAAATTGTGTATCAGTGAGCTGATCTCACTCTCTTTAAGTATCGTATTGTACTTAGGTGTTATCTTTCCTATCTCTTTGACGGATTTGGGTTGTGACATCTGCAGATAACCCTTATACTCTTCCAGTCTGCCTTGAATGACATGGCTTGACCCAACCTCAAAAAGTCTGTGATGATATGGCGTTACCCTGAAAAAAGTTGAAGAGAGTCGTCTTCCAGATTGCGTAAGGATGAACGTGACACGCAACTTACCCGCATAGACACTTGAATCGATCACTTTGGCCTCAAGTGTATTGATCTTTCCTAATTCAAGTTTCGTAGAGAGTGTCGTATCATTATATGACGTAGGGATGATGAGTGCCAGGTCAAGTAAAGAGTATATTTTGAGCTTTTTAAAGAGTTGCTTTGCTTCTTCCATCTCCATCCCATTTTACTTCTGTTTTGATGATTATACAAAAGTTTTGATCAGATGGGAAATAATATGTCAATGTGACATATTATTTTGCTGTGATGGCTTCCTTTTTGGTCACGATACTAAATGTGATATCTGAAAGTTCAGTATGTGCTTTGATAAACTGGTTCACCTCATCAAGTGTCACAGACTCTATTTTTTTTAACTGCTCTTTACTAAAGTCAAGCGGTCTGCCATAGTAATAGTCATTATAGGCACGATTAAGCCTTTGGGAGAGGGTTTCAGTACGTAGAGGTTCAGAACCAAGCAAAAAGTTCTTTGTATCATCAAGCTCTTTTTGTGTGATACCCTCTTTCACAAACGTATCAACTACATTTTGAATAAGTGCGATAGCTTCATCCTGTGTGCTGAGCTTTGTCTGCATATATCCACTCAGATAGGAAGCTGCCTTTGTAAGTCTGAGTGAAGCATAGACCCCATAGGTCAATCCGCGTTTCACACGGATCTCTTCCATCAGACGTGAACCAAAACCTGCTCCTCCGAGCAAATACTCAGCGATCTTTGCCAGGTGCTGGTCTTTCTCTTTGTAACTATAGTCAAATGGCGCACCAAAATAGATATATGCCTGCTGTGTATCTTCCTCTTTAAAGACCACTTCTTTTTTATCTGATGCCTGGATGCTTATCTCTTTTTGCTCTTCAACTTTCGGGAAAAGGGCCAGCACTCGTTTTAGATACTCCTCTGCTTCTTCAAATGAGATATCTCCTCCGATCACACCTATGGCATTGTTATACCCTAAATGCGTAGAGATAAATGTCTGGATATCTTCCAGTGTTATCTCTTTGATACTCTCGATCGTACCATCATACGGTCTTGCAAGAACACTGTCTTTGAAAAGTGTTGCACGCAAAGCAGTACCGGCAATATAATCAAAGTCACTCTTTTTACGTGTCAGCCAACCTGTCTTTTGATGTTTGACCTGATCAAGGGCTGTCTGGGTATAGTTCGGATCCTTTAGCAGCTCTTCAAGACGTTCGATGGCATAGGGAAACTCACTCTTCAGTGAAGAGACCTCTATCACGAAGCTCTCACGTCCGACATGTGCACCGATCTCTACTGCATGGGCATCAAGTTTTGTCGCAAATGCAACACTTCCCTCTTTGGAGGTACCTTCATTCATGAGCCTGGCTGACATATCGGCCAGACCATCTTTAGTGTTGCTCAAGTGTCCTGCATTTTTAAAGACCAATTGAAGAGAGATAATAGGAAGATACTTT
Organism: Sulfurovum sp.; assembly: GCA_036568165.1. Lineage (GTDB taxonomy): Bacteria > Campylobacterota > Campylobacteria > Campylobacterales > Sulfurovaceae > Sulfurovum. Next base: position 792 of record DATCTA010000245.1, on the reverse strand, counting down.
TCTTCTTCAAATACAACAGGTATTTTACTCTCTTTGATCTCTATCTCTTTGACCATAGCTGCCATCAATACTCCTTGTACGGCTATCCATAATAAAATCATTTTCTTCATATAAAACCTTTAGGTTCTTGTTTGCTTCAAATTAAAAACATGTGTGACGAATCATATAAGGTGACTGCTTAAGTGCCAAAGGAAATACCTTCAGAGCACTTCAATGTTATCTCATTTGTGAACGTTACTTAAAAAATATCGGATCAATAATATCGTTCCAATATCTCATACGCTGTATTACGTTTTGCCGGCTTTTCACCTACATCTCTAATGAGTTTGATCATCTCTTCCTGGTTCATCTGATTTTTAGCCCCGGCTGCTGAGACCACATTCTCTTCCATCATGGTAGAACCCAGATCATTGGCACCGAACAGAAGGGCCATTTGTCCTATGTATGAGCCTTGTGTGACCCATGAGCTTTGTATGTTAGGTACATTGTCCAAAAAGAGCCTCGCTACTGCCAAATACCGCAGATAAAGGTTTGAAGATGTTTTGGTTATTGTAGGTAATTCCCTTTTGAGCTGCGTATGATCACTTTGGTAAGACCACATGATAAATGCCCTGAATCCACCTGTTTCATCTTGAAGCTGACGTATATAATCCCAATGTTCCACGATCTCCCGTGTGGTCTCAACCGTACCATACATCATCGTTGCAGTGGACTTGATACCAAGTTTATGTGCCTGACGATGTACATCAAGCCATGTATCTTTGTCATGTTTTTTAGGTGCTATGATGTCAC
>DATCTA010000244.1:0-3727 GCA_036568165.1 Sulfurovum sp. | reverse complement strand
ATTATAACCTCCATCCACATGGTATCCTACTGCGTCAATGTCAACGGTTTGGGCATCCAGCCTGGTGTAATTTCCAAATGATTTGACAAATGTAGCATCATAAAAGAAGCTATTGAAATCTTTGTCATAGGCTCTAGCACCGACATAAAAACTCTCTAGAGCGTTGTATATGCCATTTTCTTTATCATTGATCTTGTATGCCAATATAGGCTCGATCGCTGCATTTTTCTTGTAGACATAGTGTCCGTACATACCTGCACCATAATACCCGTGACGGTGTTTCAAACTGAATACGTCCGGGTCATGCAGCATCATCGCACCATAGAAGAAGTCTAAAAAGTTTTCACCATCTTTATAGGAAGTCTTCACTGCATCCCATATCCACTTCCCGGAGTTCTTCCACTCTCCAGGTCCAAATACCCTTAAGTCTCCATAGGGTAATTTTTGTCTTCCTGCAATAACGGTAAAATTGTTTTTTGAGTATCTCAGATAAGTCTCATAGAGTTCATAAAAGTCAGTTTGTGTACTGTGTACCATATTAAATTCGCTGTTGTACCAATCAGCAGTCTTGAATCCCCAGTCAAAAACCCTTGCATCCTGCATAGAGACTTTTGCATCCCACTCATCATTGAACCTGTATGTAAGTCCCAATTGTGTTCTAGCCATAAGATAGCTGTCACTGCTTTGTCCAAGTTTTGGCTTTGTTCCGTAGTACTTCTCGTTCATATTGTCAAAAATTTCATAACGAAGTCTTACTTGTCCTTCAAACCCAAACTCTGCGTAGAGTGATGAGCCTGCAAGAAGTAATAGGGAGAGTTTTGAGATGCCAAATTTCATTCTATTTTCCTGGTGTGTATAGTTGCCATATTATTGAGCATTTTTTGGAGTTGCAAAAAGATATAGCCTTTGAAGGTATATGCAAATTATGGTCCAAAAAATGTAATAATTTTTTGGCGTAGTATACTTGAATATATAACGAATGTCAATTAATAAATTTTATATAAAACATAGGGAAAAGCAATAGCGGATTATATGCGTTATAACGGATTATATTGGGATTTTAAAGAGTACAAAGAATTAGAAAAAAAGAGTAAACCTGAAATGGTCTATTAAGCTATCGAGTTAAATATTTAAAACACAGAGGGCTGATCAGTTGTATAAAAATGTTTATATGCCAAATAGAGATATTATCCCAGATCAGCACCGTAGGAACAGCCTTCTATCTTCTCCACACGCCCTGCGTGTCTGCCGCCTTCAAATTCAGTGTTTGCAAAGGCTTCGATCATCTCTTCAATGACCCCTTTACCCACCACACGTTCACCAAAACATAGAATATTCGCATCATTGTGCTGTCTTGTAAGTTTGGCAGTATAGTGGTCATGACAGAGTGCTGCACGTATACCGGGTACTTTGTTGGCTGCTATACTGATACCTATGCCTGTACCGCAGATGAGGATACCAAAACTGCCTTTGTCTTCTATAACGGCATCAGCACACTTTTTGGCAAAATCAGGGTAGTCCACCCTGTCATCTGAATCCGGTCCAAGATCAATGATCTCATGACCCAATGATGTTACAAACTCTTTCACAAAATCTTTAAGTGCAAATCCCGCATGGTCCGTTGCGATATAGAATTTTTTCATGATCACGCTTCCTTACTCTATAGGTTGTTCTCTTTGGATAGACTCGATACGTCTTCCGATACGCCCCCAGCGCACAGTAAAACGCTGTTTGTCCCAAAGTTCTTTACATTCCGCTGTATCGATGGCTATATCACGGCATACACGTTTAAGACCTGCATTGTCCTTCCCGCTCCCGTTTCCGTTACCGTTTAGCATCGTGTCGTATGAACGGTGTTCCAAGCTCATGTAGTTCAACCACGGTTTCCCTACGATCAGTTTATACGGTACTGCTCCCCAGAAGCGGCTGTCATTGGAATTGTCTCGGTTATCGCCTATCATATAGAAGTGGTCCTCATCTACTTTTGTATAGAGTGCATTGATGCCTTTTCCTGATAACTCAAATGTCTGTGCATCAAGTCCGTGCACAAAAACAGGCACCATATCTATCTCTTCATTGTAAGCATAGTATTGAAGAAGTCCTTTAAATATGTTCATCCCCTCTGGAGAGTATTGGATACCAGGATATTTGTCCATATAAGGGTTTACTACCCAAAGTTTGTCTCTTAAGGTGACAATCTTTTCTGCAGGATAGTTCGCCTTGATATATTCATCGCCTTCGTGAAAGTGTATGAGCAGTTTGTCTTCCGTATAGAGTATCTCATCACCTCCGACTGCAACGCATCGTTTAACGTAGTGAATTTTGGTATTTACAGGATAACGGAAAATAACGATATCTTCTCTTTGCGGTCTTGGACCTTCAATCAGGTGGCCATTGCCGAAAAAATCAGGCAGGATCGGGATCTCCAGCCAAGGAAGGTGAGGGGTAGGGATACCGTAGGAGAATTTTTTGGCAAATAAAAAATCACCTATGAGCTGTGTTCTTTTCATCGAGCCTGATGGGATGACAAAAGACTGTGCGACAAAGAAGATAAGAAAAAGTACGATAATGATCGTACCCGTCCAAGTGCTTGCAAAACGGCCAAATGCGAGTATAAAGTTCTTCATTATGCTCTGGCTTTTGCAGATTTAAGTGTATTGCTCAAAAGCATTGCGATGGTCATAGGTCCGACACCTCCAGGAACAGGTGTGATATATGAGCATTTTGGACTTACATTTTTGAAATCAACATCACCTACCAGTGAACCGTCTTCAATACGGTTGATACCTATATCGATCACGATAGCTCCTTCTTTGACCATATCTTCTTTGATAAGACCCGGAACCCCGACACCAACAACAACGATATCAGCTCTGCTGGTATGAGCCTTGAGATCTTTAGTATAGATATGCGTGATGGTCACTGTCGCTTCAGCATTGAGAAGCAGTGAAGCCATAGGTTTTCCTACGATGTTGCTTGCACCTACGACACAGACATCTTTTCCTCTGAGCTCTATGTTGTACTCTTCGAACATTTTCATGACACCAAGAGGTGTACATGCTACAAAACTGTCAAGTCCTGTCACTAAACGACCGACATTGTAGGCATGAAAACCATCCACATCCTTTTTAGGGTCTATGACCTCCAGTATCTTGTCCGTATCGATATGTTTAGGCAAAGGAAGCTGTACGAGGATACCATCTATGCGCGGGTTGTCGTTCATCATCTGGATAGTGCCGATGATCTCATCCTGGCTGATAGAGTCAGGCATATTATGTGTGATAGAGTAAAACCCTACATTCTCACATGCTTTGGCTTTCATTTTAACATAGGCATGGCTGGCTGGGTCATCTCCGACAAGGATCACTGCGAGTCCTGGAACAATGTTTTTTTCTTGTTTGAGTTTTTCTACTTCGGCAGTTACTGTAGATTGCACTTTCTTGGCTAGGGATGTACCATCGATGAGTTGCATAGAGTGCCCTTATTTTTTTTATTGTATTATATCAAAAATACTTTAGGCGACGAAGTGGTCATGCCCTAATAGTGGAGAGAAAGTAGATACTGCATGAAACGATTGTTGATCTTGTTACCTTTGATCCTGTGTGGACAGGAAGATTTTATTTCACATTATGAGTACGGCGAAATGCTCTATGCAAACCCGAGAGGGGTAAGCTGTGCCGAATGCCATGGAAAGAACGGAGAAGGCCAAACAATAGTTGAATTTCGT
>DATCTA010000243.1:0-2988 GCA_036568165.1 Sulfurovum sp. | reverse complement strand
CTGTGATCTTTTCTTCTATTTTAGAGGGGTCAATGTTGTACGTTCTTTCATCAATATCCACAAAGACCGGTGTTGCTTTCAAAAATGCGATCATCTCTGATGTCGCTATAAACGTAAAGGGCGTTGTGATGATCTCATCACCGGGCTGAATATCAAGCGCCATCATAGCCAACAGCAGAGCATCGGTACCGGAAGCGCAGGTGATCGCATGTTTGGCTCCGGTAAAGTCTTGCAAGGACTCTTCAAGCTGGGTTATCTCTTCACCCATAATGTAGTTTGACTTATCCAGCACGGCTTGCATGGCTTCGTCTATCTGCGTTTTATAAAGCTGGTACTGGTATTGTAGTTTTGCGAAATCTATAGTCACTTTTTACTCACTTTTAAATGGTCTTCGATTATTTCATACTGTGCGAATTCATCTTCTGCTTTGTTGGATGTAAACTCCAGGGTATTGCCCGAAATACCTACCCATCCTATCTGTTTGGCAGGTACACCTACCATGAGGGCATAAGGCTTCACATCTTTATTAATAACAGCACCAGAACCTATAAGTGCATACTCCCCAATAGTAACGCCACATACAATAGTCGCATTCGCTCCAATACTGCACCCTTTTTTTAGTAGGGTCTTTTTGAACTCTTCTTTTCGTTGGATGAAGGCTCTTGGGTTGATCACATTGGTAAAGACCATAGAGGGGCCGAGAAAAACATCATCTTCTACTTCAACCCCTTCATAGATGGAGACGTTGTTCTGTACTTTTACCCCATTACCTACGGTTACTTTAGGCCCTACGACACAGTTTTGTCCAAAAGAACAGTCTGTTCCGATGATCGTGTTTGAAAGGATGTGAGAGAAGTGCCAGATGCGGGTATTGTCCCCTATGCTTACATGATCATCAACAAAACTGCTTTCATGTACAAAGAAATCAGGCATCAGCCAAGTACCTTTTTACAGAAGGGATGATACTCGCCTTTAAGCCCTACAGGGGCAAGATTTCGTATGGTTGAAACAGTATTGATGGAACCATAGGCTTCATCCAGTCCGAAGCCATTACCCTTAAGTATCTCTTCATATGACCTTGTATGCAGGTCCGTAAATCCGCCAGAGAACTCTATCTCTTCTCCGTTTACTGTGATACTTCTATAGGTTCTCTGTCCCTGTGCTTTGATCTCTTCAGGGATATAATCATAATTTACCGACAGGAACCAGCGCACATTGGCATGTTTGAGCTTGAAATAACCGGCATTGGTATCAGGTGTTTTAAGATGTACGATATTCTCTTCCACATCACCGAATATCCAGCAAAGCATATCATAGAAGTGCACACCTATGTTGGATGCGATGCCTCCTGATTTTGCTTCATCGCCTTTCCATGAGATGAAGTACCATTTTCCTCTTGAAGTCAGATAGGTCAGATCGATATCATATATCTTATCGGGATTCTCTGCCAGCTCTTTCTGCACTTTCTCTTTCAGTGCAATGATCGAGGGGTGGAGTCTGAGCTGTAAAATGTTATAGACTTTTTGGCCTGTCTCTTGCTCTATGATCTTTAGCTGATCAATGTTCCAGGGATTTAAGACCAGCGGCTTTTCACAGATGGCATCTGCACCGCTTTTGAGTGCGAATCGTATGTGAGAATCATGCAAATAGTTCGGTGAACAGATGGAGACATAGTCTATCTTTTTGCCTGTATTTCTACGCCACTTATCTACAAATCTGTCAAAACGTTCAAACTCTGTAAAGAAATCTGCTTCAGGAAAGTTGCTGTCCATGATGCCTATCCCATCATACGGGTCAAGTGCTGCCACAAGGTTGTTGCCTGTCTCTTTTATGGCTTGCATATGCCTTGGGGCAATGTACCCTGCGGCACCTATCAGTGCAAAATTTTTTGTATTCATTACCGTCTCCACGTCTTTATAGACTTCATTTTTTAGAATAAGATTATACCTAAACAGTATTAATCATACTTCTAATCTTGTGACAATCACTCTTTTGATCCATTCATAGCTAATTTTTTAAATCTCTTTTTCTCATATACCTGCCTTCTGAGCATAAAAACCATTATATCCCAAATGAAGTAATTCATATTACATTTACATGATTATGTTATAATTTTCCCAACTTATTAGGGAAACGGATATAGATATATATGAAAAAACTTATTTTAATTGGATGTATGACACTGCTTACATTCTCACAAGCCAAAATGGTAGATGCCATTGCGATCATCGTGGAGGGGGAACCTGTTACCACAGCTGAGATACGTGCAGTGCAGCAGCAGATGCAGGTATCTAAAGAACAGGCTACCGATCTTCTTATCCAGGACCGATTGCAGAAATCTGCCATGAAAGATATAGTTATCGATGAAGCAGACATCGATGCGAAAATAGCCGCTATCGCCGCACAGAACAACCTCACCATTCCTAAAATGCAAAAGATCCTGGAGCAGCAGGGGACCACATGGACCAAATACCGCTCAAGCGTCAGGAATGCGATGAAAAAAGAGAAGTTCTTTCAGGAGAATGTGGTCAGTTCCATCCCCGCACCCAGTGAAGATGAACTCAAACTTTTTTACAGGAACCATCAGGATGAATTTACCATCCCTGCAACTGTCAGTCTGATCGAATACTCCGCTCCTACAGAAGAGAAGATGAAGCAGTTTCTTCAGACGAAAAATGCCAAAGGCATCCAAAGCCGTTCCGTGACCAAGTCGACCAAAGACCTCAACCCGGGATTGCTTGGAAGTATTTTGCAGACACAGGATGGCTCATTCACTCGTCCTCTCAATGCCGGAGACAGATACATAAGCTATAAGGTTGTCTCTAAGCAGGGTAAGGTAAATATGCCGTTCGAAGCGGCCCAGGGTGCGGTAGCGGCAAAGTGGAAACAGCAGCAGCAGAGCAAAGCGCTGAAAGACTATTTTGAAAAGCTCAAAACCAATGCAGACATACAGATACTCAGATAACACTATTTAAAAGGTAAAGGAAG
>DATCTA010000242.1:0-3049 GCA_036568165.1 Sulfurovum sp. | reverse complement strand
CACTTATAGGGTTAAACACAAAATTCATTACTCTTGGAAGTGTAATGAAGTGCATATTATGCGTTGCAGAAATGCCAAACTTTTCAAGCAGTTCTTCTACATTTTGCATAAAATCTTCGCTTTGTCCAAAGTGATCTTTGCTTCTGAAAGAAAAAAGGTTTATCCCCTCAAATGCAAACAGTCTGTTTTTCAATCTGCTTAGTAATGACAGATCTATATCTAAAAGATAAAAAGGATAGGTAAACTCGTGTACTTTAGGGGTAAATCGTTTATGGTATACCGATCCTTCGTAAAACTGATGACTCATAATGCACATCCAAAACGCTGGGCTATCGTATTGGCACTCCAAAGCCCATCTTCATGAAAACCGTATCGCCAGTAAGCACCTGCAAAGTATGTGTTATTTTTACCGTTTATCTCTTCCCTGCGTGACTGCATCATGATAGCATTTGCATCAAATTGAGGATGTTCATAAGATATCTGCTCGATGACATCTTCTAATGCTGAAGTTTCATTGAGCGATACAAAGTAGTCCTTCTTACTGTCAAGATTTTGCAATCTGTTGATCCAGTAAGAAAGTGTCACAGCATTTTCTTCACCACCTGTTTTATAGTTCCATGCTGCATAGATCTTTTTATCCGGATAAAGTGCCTTGCTGTCATTGTGCAACAGTGCATTATTCTGCTTATAGGGGAAAGCAGAAAGTATCTGCTTCTCTTCCGACGTTGCGTCTTGGAGCATCTCCAAAGCCTCTGGTGCATGCATAGCCATTACTACTTTGTCATATTCGCTCTGGCTTCCATCTTGATGGATCAGTGTAATGCCATTGGCATTGCGTCTGACACCCACTACATCACTGTTTAATATCACCTTTCCAGATATATGTGTTTTGATCTTATCGACATAATTTTTGGAACCTCCGCTCACTGTCAACCACTGATGTTGGGTGGTGACGCCAAGCAGCCCATGGTTTTTGAAGAACTGTATGAATGTCTTTGCTGGAAAATCATGCATTTTCTCACTAGGCGTTGACCAGATCGCTGCTCCCATCGGGATGATATAACGCTCCTTGAAAACCTCTGAATAAGGCTCCAGATATTCTCCAAGTGATACATCCAGTGCTTTGCTGTTTTGATCTATATCTCTGTTTGCTGTTTTATTGAATCGTATGATATCAGCGATCATTCTATAGTGTGAAGGTGAAAAGAGATTTTTTTTCTGAAAGAAGAGTCCGCTCAATGACTGTCCGTTGTATGCACTGTTGGAGGTTTCATCCCAGAAGCCAAAACTCATATCGCTCTTTTCTATTTGGACATCAAGCTTTTCAAAGAGTTTGGTCAAAAGCGGATAGGTTTCATGATTGAAGACCAAGAACCCTGTATCTACACCAAAAGATCTATCCTCTTCTTCAACCATGGTCGTGCGTGCATGTCCGCCAAGACGACCCTCTTTTTCATAAAGGTCTACTTCATATTTCTTACTTAACAGAAAAGCAGAGCCTAAACCACTTATACCTGCTCCCAATACTGCTATTTTCATTTGTAACGTCCTTTTTCATCTTGTGGGGTATAGATAAGACGTTTGAGGTCCATACTCTTATCTAATTTGGAAAGAATTCTTTTAAATTTTCTTTGTGACATTTGAGGTGTTCTGCTCATCACCCAGACCTGCTCCATTTCCTCATCTGCTACTACCGCCGCAGAATAGTCATTTTCAAGATGGATCACACGGTATTGGGTTGTAAAAAAATAATAATAGGTCATATCGATCTTTGACATAGAAGAGCCATCTACCGGTTTTGCTGTACCTCTGTACTCTATCAGGTCACCACCGATGACATGTTCAAAACAGCGGTTGTATATTTTGTAAGTGTTGTCATTTTGTAGTGCATACTCGACTGTCGCCGCTACACAGTTTTTTTCATAATCGTTATAAGTACGAGCAACTTCGTACCACAGTCCACTGAATTTTGTGATATCTACATTAGGAACGGGAGTAGGAGGAGTATTTGAGAATAAAAGTGTTGATAAGAAAATAAAACTTAAGTATCTCATTTTTCGTTCCTTTAAACTAATGGACTGTAAGTGTAGTTTATGCTTTTCTTTGAACCTTTTGTATGATTATTTTGTCAGTTGATTAAAATCATTACTGATTCAGCCTGATCTACCTGTAATTCTTCATCTATCATATTGATCCACAACTTAATGAACCGCTATAGAGACACTATCAAAAAACCTAAAAGTATGTCATACTCCAATATCATAACACAAAAGGCAATGACATGAAAAGAATCATACTATTACTGCTTTTTCTAAAAGGATCACTCATGGCTATAGAAGAACCCGCTTATCAAGTAATTCAAAAAAATGAAATCTATGAAGTTCGAAAATATGCACCTTTTATTGTTGCACAAACAGAAGTTTCAGGAAGTTTTGATGCAGCAGGCAGCAAAGCGTTCAGAATACTCTTTAACTATATATCCGGTGAAAACCAACAAAAAGAAAACATTCAAATGACAGCACCGGTGATACAGCAAAACGGCACTGCAAACGGTATCAAAATTGATATGACGGCACCTGTAATACAGGAAATGGGTGAGAGTAGAACCGAAGTGTCGATCTACAGTTTTGTGATGCCTGAATCATTTACATTGGCTACACTGCCTGAACCTTTGGACAAGCGTGTAACACTTAAACAGATCCCTCCTAGAACAGTAGCGGTTCTTAAATATTCGGGAAGTTGGTCTGAACTAAGATATAAAGAAAAAGAGTCGATACTTTTGAAAGCACTGAATGATGATGGCATCAAGATCATCGGAAAACCTGAGTTCGCAAGATACAACTCACCTTTTTCCCTATGGTTTTTACGAAGAAATGAGATCCTGATAGAAATCGAATATTTAGATCAATGATTAAAAAGTTTGATGGGTCTGAATTGACCCATCAAAAGAGTAAAGTGCTTAGAAGTTTTTTGAACACTACTTCTCTTCTTTTATTTTGGAACTGCCTATAATCGTTTTATAAAAGTAGGCCAAACCAACGAACATAGC
>DATCTA010000241.1:0-4647 GCA_036568165.1 Sulfurovum sp. | reverse complement strand
GTCAAAAACATAATACGTATCATCTATTTTTTTTACCACTGTAATGCTTGCTCTTCCTGTACGGTAATGAATGTAAGGGTTTGAGATATAAAAACCCTCTTCATCAAGTTCAAGCTGTTTAAAATAATGGCTCTTATCACTTCCCACATTGAATCCATCCTTCTCTTTGAGGCAGATTGACGGACTGATCTGTCGATACTCCTTGTCAACACTATAGATGAGTTGAATAAACCTGTTTTTTTTGAGTATCTTTGCTGAGTGCTCAATATAATCCAAAGGTGCATTATTTATGGATGTAGTAATATAATTATCGACAGTCAACTTGTGCTTTTTATAAAGACTGATAACTACTTTCATAGGAGTTCCCCCCTCAAACGGATATATAATTTTCTTGACCTATCTTAATACATTGACCTTAATACTCTCTTAATAGTTCAAACCCATCTACGGGTTTTGTTTTTATACTCCATATAGTCCTGCTTGAAAGTATTTTCTAATACTCTTTCTTCATCTCTTACAATCATAATGTCAAGAGATATCCATAATGCTGCAGCGGATAAAACAAGCCAAATCCTGTCAAATATAAACGCAAGTCCAACTTCTGAGAGTATCAATGCCACATAGACAGGATTCCGGCTAAAGGCAAATACACCCGTCTCTATCAGCACAGTGGGTACAGAATGAGGTAGATGTGGCGTAGAATGATGTTTAAACATTCTGTATGCCAGGGAATTGAGTATAAAACTGGTCAAAAGAAAAGTCAACCCAAGCATCTGAGTCACTTCATGCGCTATGAATCGAGTCATCTTTAAAGGCAAGAACCACGAGAGACAGATACCGACAATGAAGGTCATCAGAAACAGAATCGTCGGTGAAATTTTAATGTGTCTCATCGTAGTCCTTTATGATCAAAAGTGCGATAAGCTTGACAAGTACGGGAACCCCTCCATAGAGCAGAGCAAGTGCATCCAATGCCAAAGGTGTAGTCGCTTCCGGATCAAATCCTACCAGTCCCAAGGTGACAAACCCGATACCTACAGCCAATGCAAGTGCCAATTTCGTCAGCATCGCCCAGAAACCAAACAGTACACCCGCATAGGATCTTTTTTGGTCCGGTATATTCTGTACGATATCTGCCTGAATTGATGAAGGCAGTGCCATATCTGCGCCCAAAGAGAGTCCAGAGATAAAACTGATTATACCAAAGGCTACACTATCTCCCGATCCCAGGAACAACACAAAAATAAATGCACCCGAAGCCAATATCATTGACATCTGCCATGCTTTGCGTTTACCGATCTTTTTAGAGAGCATCGTCCAAAATGGAAGTCCTATCACCCCTGCAGCGAAATAGATCAGTAAAAGCGCACCGGTCATCCCCTCTTCTTCGATCACTAATTGGACGAAAAATAAAAAGAGTGTAGCCGGGAGTGCATTGGCAAGCGAATTCAACAAGAAAGCCAGTTGCAGTCTACTAAGACCCGGTATCTTTTTCCATACCTGCATTAACTCTTTGAAAACGATAGGCTCCCGGGTACTTGATGTTGCTTCCGCAGTTCCAAAAAGTGTAAAGGGCAACAATGCCAGTATTGCTATCATAAAAGCTGTATACAAGATCGTGATACTCTCATCGGCATTTTCCGAAACACCATAAAAATATGGTATGAGCAATGCACTGAGGACTCCGAGTATGGTAAAAAGTTCTCTTGCAGCACTCAACCGAGTCTTTTCATGATATACCGATGTTACTTCTGCGCTCCATGCCAGATATGGTATCGAAATGATACTCCAGCCCAGGTAGACCAGAATAGAAAAGACTAAAAGCCAAAGTTCAGTGAAGGTTTGAGTTGGATGGATCAGTGCATAAAAACTGATGGAGAGTATTATTGCACCTAAAATAATAAAAGGTTTTCTTTTGCCGTATCTGCTTTCAAATCTGTCACTGTAGAAGCCTACAAGCGGATCGGTGATGACATCGGTGAGTCTGGAGATGAAAAGAATCAAACCTACTATCGTCACATTCAGGCCGATATTTTGTGCATAGAAAGTAGGCAGATAGATGTATAGTGGAAGTCCCAACATTGCTAATGGAATGGCAGTGGCAGCATATGAAAAAAGCTCTTTTTTACTGAGTTTTTCTTGATCCATATCTTTCATTTTTATAGCCCTTCCAGTATTGACAGTTATATTATGGCAGTGTAAAATTTGTCATATCAAGATTGTATAACACTAAAATATCTTCTTACACTTATCTTTGATCTTGTCGCGGGCCGAACTGAATAACTCATAGGCTTTCCCATCTTTTGTGAAGCAGTTCGATCGGGTGATACAGTTACCGTCGTCACACGATTTTCTCGATTTTTTTACAGCTATGGTCGGCTGCCAAACAGTAAGTTCCGTTTGTTGGTTCACAGATGCTTTTGTCTCTACAGATAAAATCTTCTCTACAGAAGTATAGGCTGTTGTAGATAGTAATACTGTTGTAATTATTAATTTATATATCATCATTAACTCCTTTTTTTGCATGTTATAGTAAACCAATGCATTTTGGTACCTGCATTTTGTCTATTGATGTCATTGAGTGAAAAAAGCAGCTAAATTATCAACGATCATTCATAACTGGACACCTTTCTTACATTTGGCAACCCAGGCAAAATGTTTTTGAAGTCTCTCATCCCGGGTGAGTTTTTCTAGCGTATTGAATTGATTCGCCAGTGTCTGTTCATCGTAGATATCATGTATTCCGTCATGACACATTCTGCAGATCCATATAACATCATTGAGATCCCGGTCCTGATCGATTTCATTCTTTCTCTTATGACGCTTTTTGGGGATAAGATGATGTTTAGTCAAAGGTGTGTATCTGAAACAAGTCACACATTCACCATACGTTTTTGAGTTTTGCATCGCATCAACTTTTTGCGATCTTTCTTTTGATAGTACGCAGGAGCCAGCCGATGATCGGCATTTTCTCATACATATGTTCTGCAGCATCCCAATAATCAACGTGCTCTACCACTCTGCGCTCTTCATTCATCACAAGTCTGCTGACACCCTCGAACATCTCCTCTGCCCGATCATTTTTGAATGAAAAGTGAAACTCCCATTTAACATAAGCGACATCTATTTTGTCTATATACTCAGTTATAGTGAACTTCGGTGCATCCAGATTTCTGTACATGTGTGCGAAAATACCATGCACAGCATCGATACCCTTTACTTCATTGAACGGATCTTTGAATCTGACTTGCCCATCGTAGATCGTTCTGAAATCATCGATACTTGTCTCTTCTTTAAGATTTTCAAAAAACTGTGTCAATTTTTCTTGTGTCATCTTTTATCACTTTGGTAACATTTTTTTCGTCAAAGCCAATGAGATTCTATACGGCAAAATTCTTAAAAACTGCAGCACGGTTGAAAGCTTAAAAGGGAAATGGATCTCAAATCGATCCTGTTTGCCAATACCATCAATAATTCTTTGTGCAGCTTCTTCAGGCTCCATCAGTTCAGGCATTTCAAATGTGTTCTTCTCAGTCAATTTTGTTTTAACGAATCCATGGTTGATGATCTGCAGGTTTATTCCTTTAGCTTTTAGTTCCGGCTGAAGTGATTCGGCAAGATTTACCAGTGCGGCTTTAGGAGCACTGTATCCACCGCCTAAAGGCAGACCAAAATAACTTGAAAGACTGGCATTCCAGACCCAACGACCATTCTTTTGCATTTCAAAATAAGGTATAAGCTCTGTCATGACTCTTACAGCTCCGAGGTAATTTACCTGAACCATGGATTCAAAATGCGCAATATTCCACTGATTGATGGACATCACTTCATATACCGCCGCATTGTAGAACCATATATCAATGCCACCAAACCGTTTCCAAGCCTGATGTACTGCTTTTGATACAGATTCCATTGAGGTGACATCAATATCAATGATCTGAAGTTTGCTTTCATAGATATGCTTCAATGCCATAAGTTCTTTTGCATGGCTTGCATTTTGTGCACTAGCTATGACAGGATGACCTGATTCCAACCATATCTTTACCAGTTCCAAACCGATACCGCTGCTTCCGCCAACGATCCATATACGTTCTTTCATAACGTCTCCTTTATCAGGATAATAGTTATTGTATATCTATCTTAAAATATTTAGTATAGAAATTATGTCAGTTCATTATAAAACCAACTAACAATAACTATGTACCAGATTACATAAATACATGGCATACTGCCACTATGAAACATACACTAATATTCGAAACCAAAATGCCATGCAGTGTTGAAACTCTCTTTGAGTTTCATGCAGATACCAAGAATCTTCCTCTTATCACACCTAAAGATACAAGTGTAGATATTCTCAAACTCGAAACACCACTGAAAGAAGGGAATAATGCTACGTTACGCATCAAAAAAGGTTGGTTGTCGTTTGTATGGGAATTGACATTTGAAAAAGTGAACTATCCAAATCTCATTGTGGATATTGCGACACGTTCACCTTTTAAACTGTTCAGGCATGAACACCACTTCATAGAGATGGATGGCTCACATAGTATCTTGCGTGATGTTGTAACCTTTACCCTGCCGTTTGAACCCCTGAGCAGTATAGTTGTATGGTTTGTTAAAAGAGATATGAAACAGATGTTTACC
>DATCTA010000240.1:0-8985 GCA_036568165.1 Sulfurovum sp. | reverse complement strand
CTCCATCAGTTCTAAGCCTATAGGACCTGAACCTACGATCACCACTTCTCTTTTATCTATGCCTTCAGCGATCTTTCTACAGTCATCTGCATTGCGGAAAACGGCTGCATTCTTCAATCCTGAGATATCAAAGAGTGTCTGTGGTAGAGAACCTGTTGCGATGATGAGCTTGTCATAGGTAAACACGGAGTGATCCGAGAATACTCGTTTGGATGTTCTATCTATGGAGGTGATTTTTTCATTCAGTTCGATCTGAACAGTAGGGTCAACAGGTAAAGCAATATCCTCTATCGTTACACTCTTATCCACAAGCGCACACAGATGTATCCTGTCGTAGGGAGAAGAAGTCTCATCAGACAGGATCAATACATCCACATCGGATCTGTTCTTTTTGATAGTGTTGGCCATATATGCAGCCGCGATACCGCCGCCTATGATCACGATTCTCATGGTATCACCTTATTGTATCCATTGTATTGCTTTCATGGGTTGAGCATATGTACATTTTGTATTATATACTTTTTCTTCTTCTGAATGAAATCCACTTGTCAAACTCCATGATAAAGACCAGACCAAGAGCGATAACGGCAAGTTCAAGCCATCTATCAAATGAAACAGGCTGGGTTGAAAGTACCGTCTGCATGAAAGGAATATGCATACATGCAAGATGTAAAAATTGCGTAAAGATGACCAAAATGATCAGCATCATACTGCTTCTATAATCAATCTTATGTAAATAGTTTACTTCGGTTCTGGAATTAAATACATGTACATTTTCAAAAAGTACCATAAGCAGTAAAACCATGTTCCTTGCACTTTCGACGCTCTCTCCATTATGCCGCAAGATATAAAATAGTACAAAAGAGACGATACCGATATAAAGACCAGCTACAATGATACGTCTTATCATCAAAGGGTTGAATATAGGTTCTTTAGGTGACCTTGGTTCCCGGTTGAGAAGTCCTGGTTCGGCCTTTTCAAGTCCCAGCATGACATCTTGAATACCGTTGGTCACAAGATTTAGCCATAAGAGCTGTACAGGAAGAAGTGGTAAAGACATGCCTGTGATAAAAGAAAGCATGACCAGGACCAGTTCAGCAAAACCGGTAGATATCAGTAGATAGACCACTTTACGGATGTTGTCATGCGCACGTCTTCCCTCCTCGATACCATTGACAATGGAAGCAAAATTATCATCCGTCAGAATGATGTCACTGGATGCTTTGGCGATATCTGTACCACTTTTACCCATTGCCACACCGATGTTTGCATGTCTGAGGGCAGGGGCATCATTCACACCATCACCGGTGACTGCAACATAATGTCCAAGTGCCTGATAGGCCATGACTATCTTCATTTTTTGTGCAGGTGTCACCCTGGAGAAGACACTTTTATCTTTGAGATCCTCTGCTTTGGCACCGTTATCCTCCCAGACCTCTAACTCTTTTTCGCTCATCACTTCATCCATCGATGAAGCGATTCCAAGCTGTTGGGAAATCGAAAAGGCGGTATTGGGATGATCTCCGGTGATCATGACAACTTTTATACCTGCTGCTTGCGCTTTTTTGATCGCATCAGGACTCTCAACTCTCACTGGGTCGATAATGGCTACAAATCCAAGATAGGTGAAGTTTTTCAGGTTGATCGTTGATTCATCTACTGACTCTTTGTATGCCAGTGCGATGGTCCTGTATCCTTTAAGTGCCCATGCATCGACATCTGAGAGGATCTTGTTTTTTTCCTCTTGCGTTATGTTGCAGTGTTCAAGTACGGTTTCAGGAGATCCCTTGCTGAACTGAAAGATCGTATCATCCAGTTCCATCATCACTGCAGAGAAGCGGTTAACAGGTTCATAGGGGATCTCATCGATCTTTCTGTATGCTCTTGCATTGGTGATATAGGATTCATCAGCATCAGCTGCGAATTGTGCCAAAGCGATATCCACCTGGTCACCTGAAAAATCGATCTTACCTTCTTTGGACTGTTCATAGCGTATTTCGTTACAGAGAATCGATGCCAGATAGACCTTGTCATGGACATCATTGAGAGTGTTGGTGTCGTACACCTCAGTTGGAGATATGAAGTACTCTACACTGAGCCGGTTCTGTGTCAAGGTTCCGGTCTTGTCACTGGCTATAAGTGTACAGGCCCCAAGACCTTCAATGGCTGCCAGTTTACGTATGATGACATTTCTTTTTGACATGGATATAGAGGCTGATGTCAAAGCGACCGTTATGGCTACAGGCAGTCCTTCTGGTATCGTGGATACTGCAAGGGCAACAGAAAAGAGAAAAAGTGAATAGAACTCCATTCCTTTTATTAAGCCAATTGCAAAAAGAATAACAACCGTGATGGCTATTAGAATAGAGATAGTGAAAGTGAGTTTTTCCATTTTATCAAGCAAGGGTATCTTTGCCTTGCTTTTTTTACTGAGCAACTGTGCGATCTTGCCGGCTTCAGTATGCGCTCCTATGGCAGTCACCACACCTTTGGCCCTGCCGCTTGAGATATATGTGCCTGCAAAGAGCATATTTTTTCTTTCGGGTATCAGAAGCTTCTCATTGTCACTGATGAACTCTGCATCTTTATGTACATCTATGGATTCCCCAGTGAGCAGAGATTCATCTACCAGGAGATTATTGCCTGTTATCACTCTGACATCGGCAGCAACTTTTGTACCAGGTTCAAAGAGAAGGATATCTCCTGTTACGACTTCACTGCTGTCTATCTCCTGTATCTGACCGTTTCTAAGTATCATGACATTTGTCTTGATAAGGTTTTGAAGGAGTTTGGCCTTTTTGGATGCTGAGTATTCCTGATAGGTTCCGATCACTGCATTGATCAATAAAACAAGCAGGATGAAGCCCGCATCAGTATACTCCTGTATGATCAGGGCCATCAAAGATGCTATAAGAAGAACATAGATAATAGGACTTTTGAATTGTTGTAAAAAATGTTCCAAAAGCGACATATCCGGTTCTGAAGGCAGAATATTCAAACCATACTTTTTTTGCCGTTCACGTACAGATTCATCCGTTAGACCTTTTTGATCTGTTTGCAGGATAGTGAATGTCTGTTCTATGTTTTTTGTGTGAAAATTGATGCTATACCTCTTTTATGACCAGTATGATGGTACAAATTCTATTTCAAAAATACAATATTCTACTCTGTTTCTTTTAACAATATCATTAATATATTTTATGTTGTGCTATTAAGTTTTTAATAGTAGAATATTATGAGATGTAGGTGTAAAACTATCATTATAAAATGAGAAAAAGGCAGGTTGAATATGAAGAAAATAAAAAGAATTCTTGTTGGGATAGATATACATGAAAGATCAAATGATGTGCTCAATAGAGCATTTCTTTTGGCCCATGAACATAAAGCTGATCTCTTTATCGTCCATGCAGTAAGGGTGCCTTGGTTGAGTGTTCCAAGCTATTTTGGTTCTAAAGAGCTGGGTATCAATAAAGAGGCAATTTCCAAAAAAATAGAAAAAAAGATCAAAGTTCTGAATAAAGATGGAAAAGTAACTTGTCATATATTTGTGAAAGAGGGAAATGCAGATGACATCATACTGTATGAATCAAAATTAAATAAGGCAGATATGATAGTGATCGGCAAACACAGCAAGAAAAAAGGAAGAAAAGGTTTTGTCGGGACCACTGCACAAAAAGTTGCACATAAAACGCATTTGCCTGTACTGGTTGTACAAAACAGCAGTAAAACCGCGTATAAAAGTATTATCGCTCCGACTGACTTTGAAAACCAGTCAAAACAGAGTGTCATGTTTGCCAAGAATGTCTTCCCATCAGCCAAGATCGACATAATCCATGCGTATGAGACGATCTATATGGAAGGTCCGTATTTTGTAGTCGGGCGTGATCTTTCACAATACAACGATGTAGCTAAATCTTGCGCAAAAGACGATCTTAAAATATTTATGAAAGATGTTGATGTCAAGAAGGGTAAAGTGATCGATGGAGAACTTTATGCAAAAGAGACACTGTTGGATTATATAGAGGAAGGATCTTATGACCTTGTTGTTGTCGGATCACGCGGGACTGCCGGTGTCAATGCCTTACTGGGCAGTGTGGCGACATACATCTTAAGAGAGACGACTAAAGATGTTATGGTCTATGTTCCATAGTATTTAATATTAAATATAATAAATAAAGGAAACAAGATGAAAAAAAGAGATGACCTTGATCTAAATGAATTTGAAAGTATCTTAAAAGAAAGAGTGGAGCAGATCGAAGACAATATAGAACAGTTACGTTCAGAACTCGACAGTGTAGGCAGTGATGACGGGATGAACGATCTTGAGGATCTTGCTTCTCTTCAATCGCTCAGTTCCAAAGACAACAAACTTCTTGACCAACAGGAAAATGAATTAAAAGAGACTATTCATGCACTTGCAAAAATAAAGAACGGTACGTATGGTATTTGTGAAAAGAGTGGCAAAGCTATACCGGTAGAAAGATTAAGGGTCAATCCTATTGCAAGAACAAGAGTAAATGTAGAGGAAGAATAAAAACAGACAACATAGACTTTCTCTTTTGATCTGTTTGATGTAGGAACGTATAGAGTATGTTAATAGTGTAAAAGGATAAGTCTTATATGAAGATCGGTATTCCAAAAGAGATAAAAACAAAAGAGTATAGGGTTGCTATTATTCCTGCTGGTGTGAGAGTACTTGTAGAAGCCGGACATGAAGTGTATATACAAAAAGATGCCGGTGTAAAAAGCGGATTTTTGAATGATGAATATATCCAGGCAGGTGCCAAGATAGTAGAAAATCCCAAAGAGATATATGACAGATGCGAAATGATCCTGAAGGTCAAAGAGCCTCAGACACAGGAGTATGATCTCTTAAAACCCGGTCAGATCCTCTTCACCTATCTTCATCTTGCACCGGCTAAAGAACTGACAGAAGTACTTCAAACCAAAAAAGTCATTGCCATAGCCTATGAAACAGTAGAAAGTAGGGGTACATTACCTCTTCTTGAACCAATGAGCCAGATAGCTGGAAAGGTCGCACCGATGGTTGCAAGCCACTTTCTTGCATCCCATGTAAACGGAATGGGGGTACTGATAGGCGGCGCCAGCGGTGTACCACCAGCCAAAGTACTGATCATCGGAAGTGGTACGGTAGCAAAAAATGCAGCCAAGATCGCAGTAGGGATGGGTGCTGAGGTTATCATCATGGGTCGAAATCCAAACAGTATGGGTCAGTTTGAAGATATACTACCCTCAAAAATAACGACACTATACTCCAACAGGCATAATATTGAGAAGATCCTGCCTTCCATAGATATCGTTATAGGTGCAGTCTACACTACCGGGCAGAAAGCCCCCTATCTCATTACCAAAGAGATGCTTTCACTCTGCAAGAGAGGAGCAGTTCTGGTCGATGTTGCGATAGACCAGGGCGGATGTATCGAGACATCAAGACCAACAACACATGATGATCCTGTATTTGTAGTTGATGAGGTCATTCATTACTGCGTTGCCAATATCCCCGGAGATTATCCGGTCACAGCTACACAGGCTTTGGCAAATGCAACCATAAACTTTGCAAAAAAGATCGCAGACCTAGGATGGAAGCAAGCAAGCTTGGAAGACAGTGCAATTTACAGTGGAGTCAACGTAGCCGGCGGATATGTAACGCAAGAAGCAGTAGCAAAGGCACATCAGATGGTTTTTCATGTCCTGCAGGACATTATGGATGAGTGCCCAAGTTTTGGAGGTGCAGTATGACAGAGCCAGTTGGTGTTGAGCAACTCTATAACTATTGTAATTTGGACATTTTTGATTTTAAAACAACAGAAGAGTTGAAAGAACTTGATGAGATCATTGGTCAGAGCAGGGCACTTAAAGCGATCAGTTTTGGTATAGGGATCAAAAAAGAGGGTTATAATCTCTACGCTATGGGTAGACTTGGAAGCGGAAGACACAGCCTGGTCGAAACATTCATCAAAGGCCGTGCCAAGGATGAGGAAGAGCCTTTTGACTGGTGTTATGTCAATAATTTTGAGGATCCAAGAAAGCCCATTTATCTCAAGCTTGCTGCTTCAAAAGGCTTACAGCTCAAAAAAGATATGGAAGAACTGATAGACGAACTTCAGACAGTCATACCGTCTGTTTTTGAGAGTGAAGAGTATCGTGTGCAAAAACAGACCATCATGGATCAAATGGCCCAGGAGAGGGAACAGTTCCTGATGGAGTTAAAAGAGAGAGCCAGAAAAGAGCATATCGCTATCAATTATACGGCATCGGGTTATGCTCTGGCACCTATGAGTGATGAAGGAAAAATACTGGGAAAAGAAGAGTTCCAGGCACTTGATCAAAAGGAAAAAGTAAAGATCCAGGAAAGGATCGTCAAATTCAGAAATGAACTTGAGAATATGGTTCAAGAAATGATCATTCAGAGCAAGAAACAGCAAAAAGAGATCAGAAAACTTGAAAGAAATATGACCAAAAGGGCTGTGGAAAACAGTATAGAAGAGTTGAAAAAAAGATATAAAACATATCACAAAGTTCAGGTCTATCTTGAGAGTGTGGAAGCGGATATCATAGACAATTCACAGGATTTCCTGATCTCTGCACAAAACAGTCTGGCTTCCATGGGTATGAACTATGCAAAGCAGAGCGGTATATTTAACCGATACCAGATCAATGTGCTTGTAAATCATAAGAATGAAAAGAGTGCACCGATCGTTTATGAGACCAACCCGACCTATGCAAACCTCTTTGGTGAAATTGAAAACATTGCGCAGATGGGTACGCTTCTGACAGATTTCAACCTTATTAAAGCAGGTGCACTTCACAAAGCGAACGGAGGGTATTTGATACTTGACGCTTCAAAAGTGATTATGCAGCCATTTGTATGGGAAGGACTCAAAAGGATGTTAAGGTCTGGAGAGATACGCATAGAGTCATTGGCACACTCTCTCAGTCTCATGAGTACATTGACGCTTGAACCTGAACCAATAGCGTTGGATGTGAAGATCGTACTGATCGGAAGCAGGATACTCTACTATCTTTTATATAACTATGATCCTGAGTTCAAAAATATCTTTAAGATCAATGCGGATTTTGAAGATGATACACAAAGAAATGATGAGAACAGTCTACTTTATGCGAAAATGATAGGAATGATCGCAAAAGAGAATGGTCTCTTGCCATTGGACAAAGAAGCTGTAGGCAGGGTGATAGAATACAGTTCCCGTATGGCAGAGGATAGCCAAAAGCTTTCAACCAACCTGGGAAGTTTAGGTGACCTGCTTGAAGAAGCAGATTTTGTTGCAAGAGAGAAAAAGATGCAGCTTATCAGCAGAGCGGTCATTAACGAAACGATCAATGAAAAAATAGAACGTTCTGACAGAATAAAAGACAAGATGTATGAGGCGATCCAAAGAGGTACGATCCTCATAGAAACTGATGGGCATGCTGTCGGTCAGATCAATGGTGTCGCTGTTCTTGATCTTGGTAATTTCTCGTTCGGACATCCATCAAAGATCACAGCTTTAAGCAGACTAGGCAAAGACGGTGTGATCAATATCGAAAGAGAGGCCAAACTCAGTGGTCCACGCCATGACAAAGGTATCATGATCATTTCTGCCTATCTTGCAGCGACATACGCAAAGGATTTTCCACTCAGTATGACCGCAACACTGGTCTTTGAACAGTCATATGGCAAAATAGACGGTGACAGTGCATCGTGTGCAGAACTTTTTGCCTTGCTCTCTTCTTTGAGCAGTGTACCGCTAGATCAATCCATTGCAGTTACTGGATCGGTCAATCAGAACGGACAGGTTCAGGCAGTAGGCGGCATCAATGAAAAAATAGAAGGATTTTATGATGTCTGTAGTCTGGTAGACAGTAATAAACGACATGGCATCATTATCCCTGCATCCAATCTAAAACATTTAATGTTAAAAGAGGAAGTTTTAGAAGCTGTAAAAAGCGGATCATTTGTTATCTATGCCATTGAAAATATAGATGAAGGCATGGAAATACTCACCGGGAAAATTGCCGGCAAAAAAGACAAAGACGGTAAATTTCCAAAAGAGAGTATCAATTGTCTTGTTGAAGAGAAATTGAAGCTTCTGGCGAACAAAAGCAAACAAAAAAAGATAGAGTAATAGTATGATCATTTGCAGCTGTATCATTCATTTTGAACTACCTCATGTACAATCGCTAAAAGGGCGTAGAAGTATTACCAACAGTGTAAAAGAGAAGCTCAAGGCATTTAATGTTTCTGTCATTGACATCAGTTCCGAGTATGCCAAAGAAGCTGATATAGCATTTGTTTTTCTATCGCAGAATTCTCTTAAAGCAGCACAATATCGTGAATCTATAGAGCAGATGCTTGATATAAATTTTTCCGAATATCATTTTGAATTGGAGTATGAAGAGATCTAATTTGTTTGTTTTAATACCTGTGTTAAAAATGCTTTCATATGCCTATAGTGATCCCCTTGCCAGTAGATGCGGTCACAAGTAGGACAGTACTCAAAATAGTCAAAGTGCTTTTTGACCTTTTCAGGAAGGCTTTCTATGATCTTCTCTTTATCAACAACTTGAAGTGGGGTATTGCATACGATACACCGACTGAAATGAGCAGTATCTTCTTTCAGATCATAGTGATCAATAAGGAATTGAAGCTGTGTTTTTGTATCGGTAGGTTCCAGAAAAATGACGGGAATTTCTTTACGCTCTGAGAGAAGACGATCACGTGTAATAATAATACGGCCTTCTTGATTGGCTTTATGTATAAGATCATCATCTTCTATATGCGCAAAGAAAAGAGTGTCCACCCCCATAAGACGGAGATACTTTGCCAGTTTTCCTAGATGGCAATCAGCGATAAATTTAGGAGTCTTGTTTTTATTACAAGTGCCGGATTGTTCTTTAGGAACTTTCTTTGAGTGGAACATTTTATCTTTTTGACTCAAAATATAAATACTGATTGATCGCTTT
>DATCTA010000239.1:0-6231 GCA_036568165.1 Sulfurovum sp. | reverse complement strand
CCGAAAATTTATTCGGGAACAAGAATTTTATTTTCCCCAAAGCATTATGGGTTCCTGAAGTCTGTGCCAAACGGTAAGGTACCGATTTGCTGTAGCGGTACGCAGCCCAGTTGACAGATGCAGGATTGACCTTTACGGCATCCTTCCCCCAGCCGCTATAGACTTCGATCCTGTCTTTTCTAAGTATGTTCGGGTTTCGTAAAATTTGTGGAATATACTCTTTTTGAATGATACTTTTTGGGACATTCCACTGAGGATTCAGAACGATGGTTTTCACACTGTTCGAAAAGATAGGTGTCGGGTTTTTCGGTGTTCCTACGATCGTTCGGAAGGTGAGTATCAGTTCACCGTCTTCTTCAAAATAGAGCATAAAATCAGGGATATTGATCGTGATGTGACGCTTTGTCTTAGGATCATTAAACCATTTTATACGATCAAGGTTCAAAAGGATCGTCTGGATGCGGTCATCCACACTTTTATTGAGCATAGCAAGTGTTTTTGGACCCACTTCCCCGTCATCAGCCAATCCGTTGCGTCTTTGAAAATATTTCACCGCTTTTTGCAAGCACTCATCATAGACCAACCCTTCGTCACTCTCTACGCATGGTGTATAATCTTTCGTAACGCTTAAGCGTTGACGTAAAGAAGGCACCCCATCAGAATGCTGTCCAGGCTTGAGTGTTCCCTCTATTGACACACTCTCCCAGCCGCCATCTGCTTTGATCTGTCTATACTCTGCAACCTTTTTTTGCAATTGACGGTACCGATACTTTGTAGGCGTGGCTTTTTCAAGCTCTTTTGCCAGGTCAGCACCAAATAGTGCATGTTCAAGCATCGCTACAGCATCTGCCTTGGGTCTATGCAGTATCCATTCGGTACTCACATCATTGACGATAAGATTGGATATTCTCGCCTGAAATGCACCCCAGTTGATACTTCCAAAATAGGCATAATTGGTATACTCTTTATAGAACCGGGAAATTTTGAACTCCAGGTCCATTTTTTGCACCAGTGTCCCATGGCTTGCATAGAGGGTCTCTACTTCTTCCTCTAAATCCAAAAGCTCTTGATAGAGTTGTCCCTCCCGATCCAAAGTAGGGTCGTTTTTAACATATGCGAAGAAGGATTTTGCAGCAGGTGAAGGTTCATCTTCATTCATCCATACGGGGACAAATAAAAGCTGTGTATAGAGTTTTTTCAGGAAACTGCTTTGGGGTTGTGATTGTAGTGCATTGATCATAACGGTCGAAGCGACATCATGGTATTCGATCGTTTTCTCTTCAGCGGAAGCTTGAACAAAGAGCATAGCGGCAAGCATGGCCATGTATAAACGTTTCAATTGTATCATACTTTTATTTCCTGATGTGTGAATGAAAAAGTATATCAAAAATTTTTTACAAAACTATTGGATGCCCTTAAAAACTGTAATTGGCAAAAACTCTAAGGTTTCTGAAAGCATCCTCTTCATAATCAACATCAGAATAAACAGCTGAAAAATTAAGTGCATCGCTATAGATATACTCCATTCCTATATCATACTCTCTTGCATGATAGAGATCTTCATGGTGTCCATCTATATTTACGACAAAAGTCAATTCTTCCATACCTGCAACAGAAGCGTCCCATTCCAGTGTATAGAGTATGATATTTCCATCAGGCCCTGCTTCTCTCAGAGTGTTATGTACCGCACTGGTAAGAAATGGGCCGCCGCCAAAAAAGTTATCTGCTTCAGCACCATTAGTCCGGTTGTAGGCTATTGTTGTTGTAAGTCCAATCTTTTTTACACTGAAAAATGCTGCAGCTCCATAGATCGTCGAACTTTCCGAATCCTCATGATCCTGATACGAATACTGCACTTTCCCGCCATAGGTATAATTGTCCGTTTGCGCTTCATAATCGGCTTCAAAATAGGTTATTTTTACTTCATTGCTTAGATTGTAAAACCATCCTGACAACACGGTATTGTTCCATCCTTCATACGATACACCCAGAACCTGCATACCTTTATTGCCATTGAGTTCTGTGAATGTACTTGGCGTATCACTGTCAACACCTGACCATTTTTGTACTTGAGAAAGAAAGATCGTTGTATCTTTAAAATCCCTATTGATAAGCGTGTAAGCCTCAAAGGTATTGGGTACCATCCCTATATCATCACTATCGGCAAAAGGGGTGTCGAAACTCTGTCTCCCCAAAATAAAAATCGTGTTTGAAAAAGTGCCTTTTATATAGACTTCGCCCAAGATCGCGTAATTATCATTATTCTCATCAAAAAAAGGCACACCTTCATAACCTTCTTCCCCATTGCCCATAGAAGTAAAAAGCGAAGCGCCAAACTGAAGACCATGATACAGTGCCGTTTCAAAATGAAGCTTTACCCCCAACGCAAATTCATCATCACTTACATTGTCATCGGATTGAGGATGCTGATTTTGGTATCCTGCTCTTATATTGCCTTCATACGCAGCATTTGCAAAGGCTTCATCTAAAGTATTTGCATATATATCAATACTCATTATCATTAAAAAAAGAAAGCCTATTATCTTCTTTTTCATTCTCTTTTCCATCTTCTTAATCGTTAATCTGTTCTACTTCTATCTTGCCTGCTTCTTCAGCACGTAATGCAATAAGCGTTGATCCTACTTCGATCTCCATGGTCTGTTTTGCAAGAGAACACCCTTTGATATGGAGTGTCTCCCCACGCATGACACCAAAAGAGGTCAACCTGTCCTTCAATGCTTTGTCTGCATTGATCTTGATGATCACTGCTTTATCGCCTTTGTGCAACTCGCTCAATACCATTTCATCCTCCTGTGATCATCAGGGTAACCCTGTATGCTATAAAACTCAATATCCATGCGGTAGCAGTGGTCATGAGGAAAAGATATACCAAGTATTTCCAGCCTCCAGCTTCCTTCGTGAAGACCATGGATGCAGCCAAACAAGGCAGATAGATCATGACAAATACAATGAACGCGATCGCAGCTGCAAACGGTATATTTTCCTGTATCTGCTTTATAAGCCCTTCATTTCCTTCATCTACCTCATCACCCAGTGCATAGAGTACACCCAGTGTGGAGACGACCACCTCTTTGGCTGCCAACCCAGTTTCAAGTGCAACAGCCATACGCCAGTCAAATCCAAGCGGTGCGAAGAACGGCTCTGAAGCATGTCCTATCTTTCCTAGATAACTCTCTTCAAGCAAGATCATTGTAAGCTCATTGCTGAGGTGCTTCTTTGTCTCTTCATCCGCTGCTTGGGCGATTTTTGTTTCATATTGTGCCTCAAGTGCTTCGTTCTTCGGATAGTTTCCTGCAAACCAGAGCAGTACAGATGCAGCCAAAATGAAGGTTCCCGCTTTTTTCAGATATGATTTCGCTTGGCCATACACTGTATGCCAGATAAGTTTCAATGACGGCATACGATACTTCGGCATCTCCATGACGAACGGTTCATCTTCACCTTTAAAAACAAACATCTTCAGTATTTTGGCCGCAAAAAGGCCTAAAATCGCACCTGATATGTAGATAATGAACAAGATATTCCCTGCCTGTTCCTGTGCAAAGAATGCTCCGGCAAACAGTACATAAATAGGAAGTCTTGCTCCACAGCTCATAAAACCTATGATGAAGAGCGTGATAAGTCTGTCCTTTTCATTTTTGAGTGTTCGTGCCGCCATATATGCCGGAACAGAACACCCGAATCCAGTGACCAAAGGGATGAAACTTTTTCCGTGCAGACCGAACTTATGAAAGAACCCATCGAGCAAAAATGCTACACGACTCATATACCCTGTGGTCTCAAGCAATGCAATACCGATAAATAGGATCATGATATTGGGCAAGAACATCACCACGGCACCTACACCGGCGATCATACCATCTGCCACAAGCGAACTAAGCTCGCCTTCGCCCAATACGGATTTGGCCTGATCTCCCAGCCAGCTGAATGCTGCATCGATGTAATCCATAGGCACAGCACCCAGTTCAAACGTAAGCTGGAAGAGGGCCCACATGAAAAACAGGAAAAGCGGGATCCCCAAGAATTTGTTGATGAGAAGATTGTCTATCTTTTGTGTCAGGTTCTTTGCTTTCATTCCCTCTACGGACATCACTTCCATCTTTGCACCTTTGGCAAAAGCAAAATGTTCATCGGCAAAGATCTGAGCCAGATCTTTCGTGTCGTTGTGCAAATAAAGATGGTTCAGTCCTTCCCTTACGATCGGAAGCATCTCTATCCAGATAGGCTCATCATGCATTTTCTTATAGACATCCACATCTTCTTGCAGCAACCTCACTGCCAACTGACGATAAGGGATGGAACTTTTGTAATTTTTTTCATTTAAAAAAGTTATGATCGCCTCTATCTCTTCTTCTATCGGATCGCTATAGATGACTTTTGCATTCGTTTCTTCAGCTTCAAACACTTCAATGATCGCTGCTTTCAGTGCATCGATCCCTTTTTTTTGTGAAGCGGATGTCTTGATACAAGGTACCCCTAAAATCGCAGAAAGCTGTTTCTCATCAATAAAGATACCCTCTTTTTGTGCTTCATCATCCATGTTAAGTGCAACAACCACTTTTTTGCCTGTCTCAAGGAGCTGTGTCGTAAACAGAAGATTTCTCTGAAGGTTGGTCGAGTCAACCACATTGACAATCACGTCATACTCATCACTTTGTAAAAAACTTTTTGTTACCTTCTCTTCTATCGTATACTCTGTTAGTGAGTAGGCACCAGGAAGGTCAATGATATGAACCTCGTACTCTTTACATGTCACTTCATCACATATCTTAAATTCCACTTCTGTTTTATCTACAGTTACACCTGAAAAGTTTCCTACTTTGAGTGTGGCATTGGATATAGCATTGATCAATGAACTTTTCCCTACATTGGGCTGTCCTGCTAATGCAATGGTTATTTTTTCCACTTATTTTCCTTCAAAAATACGGTAAGTTATAGAAATGATAATTGTTATCACTTCTATAGATTTCGCGAAGTATATTCAATCTTTTCTTAAAACAGAATTAAGTTGATAATAGTTATCAATAAAATATTTTCTCATTTTTTAAAATTTCAAATTTCTTAAAAGATCTCCTGCCTTGCCGCCAAGTGCTTTTTCTATCTTGTTTTGCAGTTTTTCATCGATCTTGTCTTGAAACAAAGCAGAGGTGTCCACCGTTACCTTAGGGTCATCTATACTTCCTTTGATCTTTCCGTATACCGTGTAGTCCTCATAAACGAATTTGAGCTTGGCTGTATTGGTGTTGTTACTCTTGTCTACCCTTCCTTCTGTAATGTCAATACTACTGTGTGATCCTACAGCATGAAGGTTATACTCTGTGATCTTTCCTTTGATATCCGCATGAAATTTTGTAGAAGTGAACATTACTCGTGCCGGGTCTTTTCCAATGATCATTTTTATCGTTTGGGTTGTAGAACTCGGTTTGATCTGAAAAGCCTGTATATCAAGATCTACTACACCTGATTTAGTTTTAAGATCATACTTTCCTTTACCAAATGCTTTTCCGAGGAAATCTTTCCTGTGTCCCAACAATCCCAGAATATTTTCCAAGGGCACATTCTCAATAGTGCTGGTAAGGTGATCTCCGACAAGCGTGTAGGCGATATTTCCGCCTAATGTCTGTGTTGATCCTGTCAGGTTTAAAAGTTTGTCTTGCGAGAACTCTCCTTTCAGAACAAGAGGGCCATAGAGTTTTCTGTCGATGATTTTTTGCACGCTTTGCAACTCCGGCACATCTAAAACATAGCTGCTGCGTATGCGTTTTGTATTGGTATCATACACCATATCCCTCAGTGATATATTTGCAAGAGCACTCTTCATCTCGGTATCTATATTGCCTACCCCTTCTTTGAACGTACCTGAACTCTGCAGTGCTATCGTTGTCTGCATTTCCTCGCCGGTCAGTTTCTTCATCTCATTGGGATCGGTGATAAGGTTGTCTGCTTTAATCTCAAAATGCCCTTCATTTGGATCAAGTCTTGTAAAGTCCACCTTCGCATCCATTGTCCCTTTTGCATAGATAGGATTGGCCGTCAAAGCAAGTATCTTTTCTACAAAGAGTTTTGAAGCATCTACTTTGAGTTGCTGGCTGTCATATCTAAAAGAAACCTTCTCTCCGATTCCCTTCATTACTCCTGAGATGCTCAGCCTGTCCTTATATTTGAGCGATCCTTCGGCACGCACAGGCGCTTTACTCCCTCTATTTGCCT
>DATCTA010000238.1:0-3665 GCA_036568165.1 Sulfurovum sp. | reverse complement strand
TCATATCCTGCTTGTCCAGGATGTACTGGCCCAGCATTCGCTTCTACTTTAGGCATTGCTTTCTCAGAACTCATTGGTGGGTGGAAGTCTGCTAGCTCAAATCCGATTGTTTGAACTATAGGCTCACCTTCAAAACAGTCTTTCATACATCTTACACCGTTACCATAGTTCAACGGGTTGTGATAGTATTCACGTGTATTATCCGGACCTTTTGGACCATTGATATCTGGCTCAAATCCATTCACATTTGGCATAACGATCTTCAAGAATTTTTCTCTGTTAAGTACATACTCGTCATCTACCGGTTCACCGTCAATTTCCATTTCATTGATATAAAGGATATATGCAGATAGTGCATACACTTCATCATCTGTCAATGAAAGTGGTGCTTGGTGAGGCATACCAGTTTTAATGTACCACCATAGTGTACTTGCATATGGCCAGTTCGAACCAAATACACGCTGTGGTCCGTCTGAATCCGGATCAACTCTTTGAAGCATCAATGTTTTTTGCATTTTATATGCATTACCTGCTGTCAATCTTGGGTAAAGACCAGCACCTGCACCAAAGTCACCGTGACAAGATGCACATTTTGCTTCATAGATCTCATCACCATCTTCTACAGAACCTTCACCTTCAGGAAGACCTGTACCATCAGGCATTACATCGATATCCCAAGCTGCCTGCTCATTTGCAGTCGCTGTTTTACCTTTGTTGAATGGTGTTTTATGTGCTTCTTCGTTTACATAGTATGCACCTGTTTTACCATTTACGATCGGGTATGTCACCCCTCCATCAATAGTAAGTTTACCATTCTCATATGTGTTTTTCACGCTATCAGACAACATTGGCTTCAATGGACCTACTGCGTCGATCTCTCTCTTCGTAAATCCTTCTGTGCTCATTGGCATAGCTGCAGGTGCAGCAGTTGTTGTACTCTTTGCTTCTGCTGTTTCTTTTGTACCGTTAGATGCGTTACAAGCAGTTCCCAAAAATACTACCGATGCAAGTAATGTGCTTGCAACAATTTTTTTATGATAAGACTTGTACATTTGTAACTACTCCTTTCTCATCTATTGCCCATGTGTGGATACCGTTTCTATGGTAAACACCTTCGATTCCCACAGCAGCTCTTTCATTTTTAACTGATGGTTGAACATGTCCCGCATCATCCGCTGCACGTGAAGAAAGTAACATTGGCTTACCAGTGTACTCATGCATGATCGAGAATCTTGTCCAAGACTTCTCAAGTACCAAACCTTTAAGAGATGCCTCAACCCAGTTCTTACCGCCGTCAAACGATACGTCAACTGAAGTAATAGTTCCGTGACCAGACCATGCAAGTCCTTCGATCTCTATCATTTCACCTTTTTTAATGTCTGTCCATGGTTTCTCAGGACATGGTGAAGTAATGACTGAGTTTACCTCGTTTACATAGAAGTGCTGTATCGCTTTACCTGTATGTTTCAATGCTGTATACTTAGATGTCTCTTCTTTTGCATAGTATGGCTCAGATGCGAACTCAAGTCTACATAACCATTTAACACAAAGGTTCGCTTCCCAACCTGGAACAACCACTCTTATAGGATACCCTTGCTCTGGACGTAATGCTTCACCATTCTGTCCCCATACGATCATTGCATCATCAAGAACTTTGTCAACTGGGATCGTTCTTCCCATGTGTGAACTGTCATTCCCTTCTGCAAGCATCCATCTTGCTTCTGGTTTAAGACCAAGGTCTTTAAGGATATCTTTGATGTATACACCAGTCCATTCAGCACAAGACATGAATCCTTTTGCAAACTGGATAGAGTTAAATTGAGGACCTCTCCACTCTGGTCCGCCATTCGCTGGACACTCAAGGAAGAGAATTCTACTTACATTCGGATATCTTTTCAATTGCTCCATAGTTAACACGATCGGTTTCTCAACAAGACCGTGGATCATGAGTCTATGCTCATTCGGGTTGATTGTTGGTGTACCACCATGGTTTCTGTTAAAGAAAAGCCCGTTCGGTGTAATGATACCGTTCAAATCTTGAAGAGGTGTTACAGCGATTGATGCTCTATAGTTACCAGAAGAAAGAATTGGTGTTGTTCTTCTTGTTACATTGCTCTCATAAGGTGAAGGCTGACCATACAAGTTAACCTGTACATCATCACCCCACTTGATAGCCCATTCCTTATGTTCCATAATATGTGGATCATCTTCAGCGTTTGCTTTGATTTCACTCGCATCTATTTTGACAGGTGCGACAACACTAGCTGCAGCTAATGCGCCCATTGAATAAGTTGCTGTTCTCTTAAGAAAGTTTCTTCTAGATACTTGTTCTGACTCTTCAGAAACCACTTCAAGATCTACTTTATCTATCTTATTCATTAGTCCTCCTTGATTGATATTTTAAAATGACTAAGGATTTTTGCCTTAATATCGTCATATGCAGTAGATTATATTCAAATTATCATAAAAATAATACGAAAATATATTGATTTACACTTAGAAAAATATCAATTATCTTCTGTTTGTAACAAATTTTCACCAAATATATAAAATATCACTATATTTGTCATAAATTTTATTTATCAAGGTAGGGTTATTCATACAAAATGGCAAATGATACACCTATTTTCTCCACAGAAAAAATTGTTTTAGGCCATACAGCTCATTGTCAAAATATCTACATAGGCTCTGCTATAATAAAGCCTTTCATCCATCCCTTCAACTACTGCAAAAACCGTCCCTTTAAATGCCATCCTGATATTGAGCTCATAGTCTATGATACTCTCTTCATGCACGTGAAATACAGCCACTAGACTTTCTGGATTTACATCCTGAAAAAGCGCTACTGTTTTTGCTTTCATTGAGGCACGAATGGTAACAGGGATCTCTTCTCTGTCTTTGACTATCCCCGTAGGAACGATAAGTTCTACCTCTGTACTCTTCTGGATGGTTGAGAACTTTTCTCTTCCATAAAGTGCCATAGCTGCCTCATTGATGGTTGAGGCTTTCCAGGCTTGAGGCTTATCTTCTCTATAATCTACTGTGAGGGCATTTGCCATAAAGGGAAATGCACAAAGGCTCCATGCCAGGAATTGACGTCTTTTCATACTTTTTCCAATACCCTTTGTATCGATTTAGCACGTAGTGCAACATCACCCTTGTTCTTTGCATTGGCTTGCAGTGCTTTTTGCAGACCGTCTTCTTCTCTGCCGTACTTCATGATAAAATAGACCGACTCGGCGAGTGTGTTTTCAAGCGGTGTATCCGGGTCTGGTTCTATGGGATTAAAATAGGCGTTATCCCAAAGGACACCCATGCTTAAAAGTGCCAAGGCATCTATGTCATCTTCCTGAAAAAGTTGCGATTGGGGATGCGTGGCCTCCTGGTATTTTGCCATAGCCTGTGATACTTTTGCAGGTATTGGACCTCCTGTGGTGACTGCAGCGATCTCTATGGCATCTCTATAAGGCATGCCGTTATCTATATTTTCTTCTATCTTGGTATAAAATTGTTCTATCAGAGCTTCACTCTCTGTCTGCATCAAAATTCCTCTGTTTATTTTTGCTTCAAAGATAATATAAAAGAGCTTTGAGTTTTCTGACATACCAGATCAAGAGCACTTAAAAGATACTGTTCTGATGAAACTTCCCTCCAGCCATACTTTA
>DATCTA010000237.1:0-4922 GCA_036568165.1 Sulfurovum sp. | reverse complement strand
AGAAGATGCATCACCCTCTACCATAAAGGTATCTACAGCTTTATAGGTCTGCCCTCCTTTTATACTAAAGGTCTTGTAGTTTTCATTGACCACATCCACACCAAACTCTTTCATGATATGCAGTGTGATATCGATATACGGTTTGGAAACAAGTTCCCCGATGATGGTAATCGTCATATCCTCTTTTGCCATCGGAGCAGCAAGCAGTAGTGCCGTGAGGAACTGACTTGAGATAGCACCGTCGATCTTTACATCTCCACCACTTAGACCGCCTGCTTCTATCAAAAGCGGCGGATACCCTTCATTTTCCTGATACGTTATCTTGGCACCTACTTGACGAAGCGCATCAACCAGATGCCCTATAGGCCGCTCTTTCATTCGAGGTTCACCTGTAAGCAGATAAGAACCCGAACCAAGACATAACGCTGCACAAAGCGGTCTCATGGCAGTACCTGCATTACCCAGGAAAAGTTCTTGAAACTCAGTAGTATGGATCGCTCCTGCATTGCCAATAACAGTACATTCTGTCTTATCTTCAGACAGCGTATACTGGATTCCAAGCTGTCTAAGCGCATTGAGCATATGCCTTGTATCGTCACTCTCCAAAAGATTGGTGATCTTGGTTGTCCCTTTAGCCAATGCTGCTAGTAAAAGCGCTCTGTTTGAAAGACTTTTGGATCCTGGAAGATTGATCTCTCCATCTATTTTAGAGATAGGTTTAAGCGTTAACTTGTTCATATGACCTCATCGACATTCTTCATTTCTTGGATCTTTTTGATCACGTTCTGTACGATCCAGTCAGGTGTAGAGGCCCCTGCAGAGATGCCGCAAAGTTCTTTTCCTTCAAACCAATCTGCTTTAAGCTCTTTTTCGTTTTCTATGAGATAACTGTCCTTACAGTCACGTTCACAGATACTATGCAGCTGTTTGGTATTGGAAGAGTGTTTCCCTCCAATGACGATCATGACATCAGCCTCTTTAGCCAGATCTGAAGCGGCATCCTGGTTTTCAAATGTTGCATTACATATCGTATTGAAGACCCTGATCTCTTTACGAGTTGCCATCAATGCGGTTACTATTTTCGCAAAGTCTTCAGGTTTTTTCGTGGTTTGTGAAACCACTGCAACTTTACCCTTCAGCGGAAGTGTGTCAAGTTCTTCAGGCTCCAGAACAATAAAGGCATCCTCGGGATCCTCTGCATAGCTTACAACCCCCTTGATCTCCGGATGATTCTTGTCACCAAAGATAACGATGCTGTAGCCTTCAAGACTCATCTTTTGTACGATATTTTGAGGTGTCGTAACATAAGGACAGGTTGCATCTATTACTTTATGGTCCTGGTTTTTCAAAGTAGCCAATTCATTTTTCGGTATACCGTGTGTTCGGATCACCACCACATCATCTTTTTTGATATCTTCAAGTGATTCAGCCAGGCCGATATTGAACTTGTTTTTAAGTCTATTGATCTCATCTGTATTATGGATCAGAGGACCATACGTGACAGATCCCTTGTGCTCTTGGGCTATTTCGATAGCTCTTTTTACACCGAAACAAAATCCGTAACTTGTGGCTAATTGTATTTTCATCTCTATCTCAATTCAGCTTTACACTCTGACTCAAGAGCCGTCATGATCTCTCCCATGACCGCTTCTATATCACTGTCTTCAAGTGTTTTTTCCATAGATTGTATGAAGAAACGCACTGTAAGACTTTTCTTGTCACCAAGCTTTTCATCCTCATAGATATCTACAGGATAGGCATCTTTAAGAATCGGCAGTTCAAGTCCATTGAGTACTTTGGCTACTTCAAAATAATTTAAAGACTTGTCGATCACTACAGAGAGGTCTTTATAGACACCTTGATATCTTGAGATCGGTAAAGCATTGATATGCTTAGGCAATAAGGCATCAAGTTCAAGTTCTGCTATGAATGTCTCAGGAATATCAAAACTCTCCTGAACCGTCGGATGAAGTTTAGATAAGAATCCGCATACCTTCCCATCCACTACGATGTCTGCAGACTGATAAGGATGTATCAGCCCATTTTCATACGTACAAGGCAGCAGTTCAAACGCACCTACCACTGCACCGAGTTTTTGTGTAAATGAAGCAAAATCTATCTTTTTAGGTTTCCCTGCATTTCTTACATTTTCACCTTCAACCTGTCCGGAGAAGACAAATGAGATCACTTCACTCTGCTCTCTTTTGCTTCCAAATACCGAACCGATCTCAAAAAGCGGAATAGACTTCTTCGTGTAACTCACATTACGCTTTACGGCATTAAGCAGATTCACCAAGATAGTACTTCTCAATGTATTGAGTTCTTCAGCGATCGGGTTTGCCAGTTCAAGACTCTCCTCTACGGTAGTGAAACCATATTGTTCCAAAAGTGCTCTTTCTGTAAATACATATGAGACGTTCTCATAAAAAGAGACACCCACTGCACGGTTCTTGAACGCTTTTTTAGCCTGATATCTGGCTGTTGTATCATTAAGTCGCGGTTTTTCGGCAAATACAAAAGGCTTTGCTGCAATATTATTGATCCCAATGATACGCACTATCTCTTCAGAGATATCTTGTATATTTTTAATATCATGTCTAAAGAGCGGAACCACAACAGCGATCACTTCATGTCCCATCGTGTTGATCTCAAACCCTAGCTTTTGAAGTATTGTTACGATCTTTCCTATCTCAACATCCATACCTATGATCGATGCTATTTCCTTGATATCGACGATCACAGTCTCACGTTCTCTTTCAACATTTACATTCAAAGAACCCTCATAACATGAGATATTGCTTTGGTTCTCCATCATGTACGCAAACAATGAGAGACCAAAATAGAGATCCGGATTGGAGCCTCTGGATGTCTTATAGTAAAGATCATCCGTTTTTAAAGCGGTGTCTGCAACTGCTTCAACCAAAAGATCCGGGTTGATGTAACTTGCTTCTATCAAAAGCTCTTTGGTTTCATCACTTGCAAGCGCCTCTTCATTCTGGTTCACACCCACAACAGAAAGTACTTTATCGTTCCCGATGACCTCAGTGATGCCTTTGGCTTTTGCTGCCGGGTGTACAGATATCTTGTTTTCAGTATTACGGAATACTTTACTGTCATAGGCACGCAGGACAACACCGGTTGTATGTGTGGCATATGCCAAAGTCCCTGCCAGTTTTCCTTCAGCTTCTATTTGTACAAAAGCCAAACGCAACTGTACGAGAAAACTGTTTGAAATCTGCTCAACTGTAGCCAGTTTATACTGCAGGTCAGCATCCATATTGCCCGAATGTCGAAGCTCTGCTTCTCTGGCAATACCAAGCTTGATCTTCTCCTCCTGCTTATACTCAAAAGATTTGATCTCAAGGTCAAGCGCAGCACTCAGATCTCTTGCTACACCATAAACACTCAGACAATCCCCTCTGTTGGCTGTAAGTTCAAGTTCTATGATCGTATCGGCTACTTTTTCATATGAACCAAGCTCTCTACCTGCTTCAAGTTGACCGATACTTTCATCAAGTATCATGATCCCTTTTCCTATCTCAGGCAATCCAAGTTCAGAAGATGAACACACCATCCCTTCACTCTCAACACCGCGAAGCTTCGCATGTTTGATAGTAAAATCACCAGGCAGTACTGCACCAATGGTCGCTACTGCTACATACTCCGCATCCACAACATTGGCAGCGCCGCAAACGATCTGTCTGGTTCCGCTTCCCACATCTATCTGGCATACATTGAGCTTATCTGCATCAGGATGCTTTTCACAGGCAATGATCTTTCCTACAACAACTTTTTGAGGTATCTCTATTTGAGTAAGACTGTCAACTTCAAGTCCTATAGCGTTGAACGTTTCATAAAGCTTCTCATTAGACACATTACTAAGGTCTATAAATTCATTTAACCAACTTCTAGTTACTATCATCTAAACTGCTCCAACAAACGAATATCACCCTCAAATAAAGATCTCAGATCAGGTATCTTGTGCATCAGCATCGCAAAACGCTCTACACCCAAACCAAAGGCATAACCACTCACATCTTCATAGCCTACAGCTTTAAAGACATTCGGATCCACGATACCGCATCCAAGTACTTCCAGCCACCCTGTATGTGAACAGACCCTACATCCTTCGCCTTTACAGAATATACAAGAGATATCCACTTCGGCAGATGGTTCAGTGAACGGGAAGAAACTTGGTCTAAAACGAACATCAACATCACCGAACATATAGTGAAGGAAATCGATCAAAATTGATTTGAGGTTGGCAAAGCTTACTTTGCCTTTATCATCTACAACAAGACCCTCAACCTGATGAAACATTGGCGTATGCGTCAGGTCATAGTCACGTCTAAATACACTCCCCGGAGCGATCATACGGATAGGAGGCTTTGTCTGCATCATCGTGCGTATCTGTACAGGTGAAGTGTGCGTACGCAAAAGACCGCCGTCTTTGAAATAGAAAGTATCCTGCATGTCACGTGCAGGATGATGTTTTGGCAGGTTCAGCGCTTCAAAGTTATGAAAGTCATCTTCAACCATCGGACCGCTTTCAACAGCAAAGTTCAATGCCACGAAATAGTCAATGATCTTGTCCATTGTTTCCATCACCGGATGCAATGCACCTTTTTGTGCCAAAGTACTATAGAGTGAAACATCTATTGCTTCATCTTTGAGCACTTTTTCTATCTCTTGGGCTTTGAGCACTTCATAACGTGCATCAAAACTGGCCTGCAGTGAAGCCTTGCTTTTATTTAAACCTTCAGCAAATGCTTTTTTTTCCGGACCGGGTACATCTTTCATTTTAGCAAACTCTACCGCTAAAACACCCTTCTTTCCAAAAAGCTCGATACGTACTTTTTCCAATGCTTCAAGCGAGTCAGCCTGAACGATCTTCTCTTCTAAATTTTCCATTTTACTCCATT
>DATCTA010000236.1:0-4783 GCA_036568165.1 Sulfurovum sp. | reverse complement strand
TATATAACTTTAGTAGGAATTATTTTCATTCTTGTTCCTATATTCTTTTTTTTGTTGAATGGGAAAATAGATTTTAGTGTGTTAAAGAGCTATTTTAATTCATCAAACGTGTCACAGACTTATGAAAAAGAATCAACGAGCACTACTTCAAATAGTAAAGCAAAGAGCACAGTACTGGTAAACAGTGCACTAGATAGACTAGAGACCAATGAAAAAGAAAATCTGATAGAAGTTGCCCAAAGTACTGAGAAAAAACAGGTGAATATACTTGTTGATGTTCCAATGCTCGATGGCGAGGATAATACAGAATATGAAGAAGAGGTCACTAGAGATAAACCAAAAGTTCATTTGGATATTGTAGAGACTACAAATGTTACTGCATATAAAGATGTAGAGAGACGCTTCATGCAATCACGTGAGATCGAGGATGCACTCTTCTTGGCAAGAAGTTACTATAAAAAAGGTGATTATAAAAAATCTGAAAACTGGGCATTGGAAGCAAATAAGCTTGATGAAGGCAGTGAAGAGAGTTTATTGATATTTGTAAAATCAAAAGTGAAACTTGGCCGTAAAAATGAAGCGGTTTCAATTTTGAAAGGTTATATAAATATGACAGATTCTCAAGAGGGAAAAAAATTATTATATAAAATAGAAAATAATAAATTATAAAATGAAATTTAGTATTTAATGTTATACTTATTTATTAATATTAGGGAGTCGTAAATGGTAAAGCTCATTGAAATCATGCTTAAAGAGAATCTTATTACCAAAGATGCTATTTCTGCATTGGTGAAAAGCAGACCTCCTAAAAAGATATCTTTTGCAAACCTGTTAGCTGAAAATATGACTGATCTGCATACGGTACAAATATTTTTGGCCAAGAAGATCAGGCAAGGTGTCATCACACTTTCTCATCTTGAGAAGATCGAAGGGATAGACATTATTCCTATTATTGAAGAAGTGGCAAAGGATCTGCATATAGAGTATGTTGACCTTGATGATCGTGAAATTGATATGAAACTTTTTTCAAAGGTTTCCTACAGCCAATTACTTAAATATAATATCATTCCTATAGAAGAAAGTGACCTTAATGTACTTATAGTCTTTGATGATCCACTTGATATGGCAGCTCAAGATTCCATTCAGAGACTATTTCCGAAGAAGCCCATAAGAATTGCTATTTCAAAACCTAGTCAGATACGTGCACATCTACAGCGATTGGAGATCAATGAGAGTATTAAAGGATTGGTGGCAGATATTCGAAAAGACCTTGCACAAGAGGGAAAAACGGATGACAAAGAAGAGAACCCTGCCGTTTTAAAACTCATTGATGTTATTCTGAAGTCAGCTATCTTTATAGGTGGAAGTGACATTCATATCGAGGCAATGGAAAAGAACTGTATTGTAAGAGTTCGTGTGGATGGTATATTACGCCAAAGCTTTACATTTGATAAAGATATATTCAACCCGTTGGCTTCAAGAATGAAATTGCTTTCAAACTTGGATATTGCTGAAAAAAGAAAACCACAGGATGGTAGGTTTACTGCTACTGTTTCTCAAAGAGAATTTGATTTCAGGGTTTCTACATTGCCAACGATCTTTGGTGAATCTATCGTACTGCGTATTCTAGATAAAACAAAAGCGATGATCCGTCTTGAAGATGCAGGTATGAGCAAATTCTGTTATGACAGGTTTTCCCAATCCATTCAAGTTCCATACGGTATTGTACTAGTTACTGGTCCTACAGGTTCAGGTAAGACTACTACTCTTTATGGTGCACTTAATGCGATAAAAGATGTTAAAGACAAGATTATCACAGTTGAAGATCCAGTTGAATACCAGATGGCAGGTTTGCAGCAAGTACAGGTAAGACCGAATGTCGGGTTAGGCTTTGCAGATGCACTAAGATCGATCCTGAGACAAGACCCTGATAAGATAATGATCGGGGAGATCAGAGATAAAGAGACACTTCGTATTGCAATCCAAGCAGCACTTACAGGGCACCTGGTTCTTTCCACACTTCATACCAATGATGCGATTTCTGCAGTAACAAGAATCTTAGATATGGGCATTGAAGAGTATCTTGTCAGTGGAGCTTTAGTTGCGATTCAAGCACAGCGTCTTGTACGTAAAATTTGTCCGCACTGTAAAAAAACAACTGTACTTGATGTTGCACTGAGAAAATCTATTGAGGAGTATCTCCCTGAAAACCCTACTTTTTACGTTGGTGAAGGGTGTAAGGAGTGCGGACACAGTGGTTATATGGGAAGAGAGATGATATCTGAAGTTCTCACTGTTAGTGAAACATTTTCACGCCTTATAGCAAGTAATGCATCAAAAGAGGAGATGACCAATCAGGCAATGGAAGAAGGGTTTATTACAATGTTTGAGGATGGTATTCATAAAGCACTAGAAGGTAAAACGACTATTGCAGAAATTTACAGAGTAGCGAGATTATAAGATGAAGTATTTTAATGTAACAGTAATGGAAAAGGGTAAAAAGCGGCTGGAGCTTTTAAAAGCTAACAATAAAATGGCAGCAGTCAATTTAGCAAAGCAGAAATTTCCTACAGTGATGGTAATGAAAGCTGTAGAGACAGCTGCGCCTCTTGAAGATAGTCTATCCGCATTGTTCTCTGGATTGAAAAAGTCAATGAAATCAAAAATACCAATCAACGATAAGATATCCACTATAAGACAGATAGCTGTAATGACGGATGCGGGTATTCCCATCAATGATACTTTGCTAGAAGTAGCTGAAAATACTGAGAATAAACAACTCAAAGACATATATACATCTATTAACACTGACATTAATGCCGGTAATAGCATTTCAGATGCCATTGAGCCTTATAAAGAAGAATTCGGACATGTGGCTATTGCTATGACAAATCTAGGAGAACGTACAGGTAATATTTCAGAGTCCTACCATAAGCTTGCAGACATACTTGAGAATATCAGGGATAATACTGCAAAATTTAAAAAAGCGATTAGAACACCTTTAATTACCTTAGCGGCAATGGGTATCGCCTTTACGATACTTATTATGGTGGTTGTTCCAAAATTCAAAGATATTTTTGCCAAATTTAAAACAGAACTTCCAATTCCAACACAAATACTTCTAAAATTGGAATGGGCATTTAGTAACTATGGTTTACTGATACTAGCTATTTTATTTGCTATTTTCTTTAGTGTTAAATATTTGTATAATAACAATAAGGATTTTAAATATCAGATGGATAAATTGATGATCCATCCTCGTTTTTATTTGATCAATAAGGCGATCTTCCTTTCGACTATGCATAAATACAACTTAGTTTTTGGTGAGTTAGTTAAAGCAGGTATTCCAGTTTCTGAGGCATTAGAAACAGCAGTTGGGATGGTTGACAATGCAGCAATTAAAGAGAAATTATTGAGTGTGAATGCAAATATCGGTCGTGGTATGAGTTTGGCTGAATCCTTCCAGATTACTGGGCTTTATGAGAATATGTTGCTTCAAATGATAAAGGCAGGTGAAGCAGGTGGTCAATTAGATGCAATGCTGAGCAAGGTGACAGACTATTATGATATGCGATTCCAAGATCTGATAGATAACCTCGCAGCTTACATTGAACCTATTATGCTCTTCTTTATTGCTGGGCTTGTTTTACTCATGGCGCTTGGAATATTTATGCCGATGTGGGATCTTGGAAAGGCTGTTAAAGGATAGAGGAAAGGATGCTCATACAGAGAAGACTTTCTCTGTATTTATACATTTTTTAATGAGTATACTGCTAAAGTCTATGGTGCTTGATAGCTTTTTCTAAATCCTCCATGGTATCGATACCAAAACTTTCCGTCTGAACTTCTATCATAGCGACTTCATAACCATGGTAGAGGGCTCTGAGCTGTTCTAATTTTTCTATATCTTCCAGTGGTGCAGGGGTAAGCATACAGAAGTTACGCAATGATCTCACTGTAAAACCGTAGATTCCCAAATGTCCTTTATATGCATCAAAATGATGATCTCTAGGATAGGGTATTTTGGCTCTTGAAAAATATAGTGCAATGTCATCACAGTCAGTGACAACTTTTACGATATTTGGGTCATCTGCTTCAGGGTTTGAGATGGTTTTGTAGCATGAGTTCATCATGATACGATCATTGTCTTTATTTTCTTTTGTCAAATTATAGATCGCCTGTACGACTTCTGTTTCAATAAAAGGTTCATCTCCCTGTACATTGATAATGATCTCATTTTCATCCAGTTCGAGTTTTTGCACGGCTTCATAGATACGGTCAGTACCGCTTTGATGTGATGTTGAAGTGAGCACTGCTTTTATGTCATGTTTTGATGCAATATCTATTACTTCTTGGGAATCTGTAGCGATCACTACATCATCTATGTCCTCAACGGATTTGGCTGTTCTTACTACCATAGGCATTCCACCAATATCAGCCAAAACTTTGTTTGGGAAACGACTTGATCCTATACGTGCAGGTATGATAATCATCTTATATCCTTCTAATGTTTATTAATCTAATCTTACACTTTCTATGCTAAGATACAAGACTTAAAGGATGACAATGAAACAAGCACTTTTTCTTCTTAATATGGGTGGGCCCAATGATCTGGATGAAGTAGAACTTTTTCTGTACAATATGTTCTCTGATAAAAATATATTGCCGACCAATCCAGTGACACGAGCGTTGATACGTAAAATCATTATTACAAAACGTTTGGATGATGCTAAAGAGAGTTATACGCATTTGGGCGGTAAGTCACCTCTATCTGGGTTAACAC